>JAFCZI010000031.1 GCA_019314425.1 Deltaproteobacteria bacterium
CGGGCTTCAATGAGTTTGGCGAAGAAATCGGATACACCGCCGCAGATCAGGGTGCCGACCCCCAGTTCTTCCAGGGTTGCGGCCCGGGAAAAAGGGGAGATGCAATCAAAGGGTACCCGGTGCTTTTCGGTGACCACGTGACTGTGAATATCCGCGATGAGCAATGTACGCGTGGCATCGAAAAGAGGCGAAATGCGATTTTCCCAAACGGTGACAGCCACCTTCATTTGTCATAATCCTCCCATGCGCCACACACGAAGCAATTTTCATGCCAATCTTGTGTAGGCGTTCGTAACGTCGGAATAAGATAGGAATTGGAGATAGTTGTTTAAATTTCAGAAGAGTTGAAAGGTGCTGAGGATGGCAGGTAAAGTCTCAAAAATGAGACTCTGGGTGTCGATACGATCTCTTTTTTGCGACTCTACGGAAGGCTTTTCCGTTTGCTTCGCCCGTCTGTTTTCGGCAGCTGAATCCCCAGTTGCTTTATTTTTCGAAACAGCGTGCTTTTGTGCATCCCCAGTTCCCGGGCGGTGGCCAGCCGGTTGAATTGATTTCGTTTGAGCGCATCCTGTATGACCTGGGATTCGGTTAATTTCAGCGCGGCATTGATCCCTGCAGGAAGCGGTCGAGCCGCCAGGCTTTGCAGGTTTTCCGGCAGACAATGGATGCCGATTTCACCTTCCGGGCACAATACCAGCGCATGCTCAATGATATTTTCCAGTTCCCGAATGTTGCCCGGGTAGTCATGGAACATGAGGAGCGAAAGGGCCTCCTGGCTGATGCCGGTGACCATTCTACCCTGTAACCGGTTGAACCGCTTAATGAAATGCAGCACCAAGGTGGCAATATCTTCCCGACGTTTTCGCAAAGGGGGCAGGTCCAGCCGCACCACGTTAATCCGATAAAACAGGTCCTGCCTGAAAACGCCACTTTTCACCAGCTCAGTCAAATCTTTGTTGGCGGCGGCAATGACGCGCACATTTGCCTTGAGCTCCCGGGTACCGCCCAGGGGCTGAAACGTTCTTTCCTGAAGCACGCGCAGGAGTTTGACCTGAAATGCCGGGCTGAGATCCCCGATTTCATCCAGCATGATGGTCCCCCCCTCGGCCATTGCGAAGTGCCCCGGTTTGTCCTTTAAAGCGTCCGTAAAGGCACCGGCTTTGTAACCGAAAAGTTCTGATTCCAGAAGATTGTCCGGCAGGGCGCCACAGTTGATGGCCACAAAGGGCTTGTCCCGGCGGGGGCTCAAGTTGTGAAGGGCCCGGGCCAGAAGCTCCTTCCCCGTGCCGGTCTCACCCTGGATCAGGATGGTGCTGTCGCTTTCCGCCACCTGGGGCAGAATCTTGAACATCCGGTGCATGGCGGGGCTGCGGCTGACCATATCCCCCACCTGGTAGCGTGCATCCAGTTCCCTGCGCAACTCTTCCACCACAGACATGTCGCGAAAGGTCTCCACCCCGCCCAGCACCGTGTTCTTCCCGTCTTTCAACAGGCTGGTGGACACCACCACGGGAATGCGGTGTTTGTCGCTGTCCACGATATAGGTGGCGGTGTCCACAAAGTCTTTGCCTTGTTTCATGGTACGACGAAGGGCACAGTCCGTTTCACACATGTTGGAGCGAAACACCTCCCAACAGTGCTTGCCCAGGGCTTCTTCACCGGGAATCCGGGTAATCCGTTCCGCAGCCCGGTTAAAGGACGTAATGCGCCAGTCATGATCCACCGTGAACACCCCGTCGGAAATGCTGTCCAGGATGATTTCGGTCACATGGGAGGGAATCTGGTAGGGTTTTTCTTTTTTCATAGTCTGCACTGGCCGATCCCGGTAGGACAGGTCTTGGAAAAACACCGGCTGAAGTTGAGGAACATGCAACTTTTCCCAAGGGCCTCCCCCGCAGTGTAACCGGTGATACGTTCCATGGATGCATTCCATGAGGTAATTTTTCCCTTGTCATCCAGGGTGAATACCCCGTCCGCCATGGTTTCCAGAAGCAACCGCGCAAAGTTGGGATCCAGGATATCTTGAATGCCGCTTTGACTCTTGGACATTTGTCGCCTTTTTGATTTTATGGGGGTTGTTGTATAAACACCAACGATTTAAATGTTACCGTAACGCTACGAAACGGCTTTAGACGTTACCAGCATTGTAGGTAACGATTGTTCTATTTGTCAATGCATACGCATTTTCCCTTTCAGAACAACTCATGCTATTTTTATTGGTGCGTATATTTATATTTTGATTCCAGCATGTTATATTTTTTATAGCCTATTTTCCCTGGTTTTATGCAAGCCTTGGCATGATTATTGATGAAGCCTGAAACGTCGCGATTTCATTGCACAACCAAAATTTCCGGAGGAGGGAAAATTATGGTACTTAAAACAGTACAAACAAGAGAGGATAGAGGATTATGAAATGGCCATTGAAAACGGCCTGACGCTCATGGATTTCAACGCCCCCTGGTGCGCCCCCTGCCGTACTCAGGAGCCGATTCTGGAAGAAATTTCAGCGCAGTTCGAAGGGAAAGCGCTTGTTGCGGCCATGAATGTGGATGAAAACCAAAATGTTGCCGCATCTCTTGGGATACAAGGCATTCCCACATTGATTATTTTCAAAAGCAACAAGGAAATCCAGCGTTTTGTGGGCGTCCAATCCCATGGTGACTTGTCTGATGCCCTCAATAAACTGATGGAATGAATAGGGGGTGTGCTGTTTTTTTTATTTGACGTTTATTGTTGTTGAGTTCGTTGGAAGTCACAAATTCATCTTTTCGAAGGTTGGGTAAATATTCGGCCAGAACCCCATCTTCGCCTATTTTGGCCTGATCACATAGCATTAGTATGCTACGCAGTCCCAAATAGACGAATATGAAGCACTGGCCGAATATTTACGGGTATGGTTTTTATTTCGGAATTTTCACCGTGTTAATGTTGTTGACCATGATCGATAAATTTGCGAAAGTACCTTTCTTCATCTCATGGTGGGACTATACGTTTCCATTGAATGCCGTCACCCTGTCTACGGCGCTCATGTACGAATTAACCCATTCCATGTTTTTCAAAGTCCTGGCGGGAATTTTCATGGGGTTTACCATCCTGATCATTCTGTTTGTGCTGATCAAAACCGTTCAGGCGGTCAGTCGAGGACGGTTATGCGTTCCGGAAGGATGAACGTAAATGAATTGCTGCATTATACCGGAGAAATGAGATTGAGTGTGGATTTACAGACCTTTCTGCCGGAACTTAAAAACCGGTTTGAACAATATGTCAAGCAGTTTGCTTCTCCAGACCCGGATGTTCAAGCGGTCCTGGATTTGAAACAGGCCCATACCCGACGGGTCTGTGAGGCCATCCTGGATATCGGGGGGCACGAGGGGCTCTCAGGCGAAGAACTTCGCATGGCGGAAGCGGCGGCCCTGCTCCACGATATCGGTCGGTTTGAGCAATACCGAAAATATAAAACCTTTTCAGACATACGTTCGGAAAACCATGCCCTTCTCGGCGTTAAAGTGATCGGGGAAAACAGGATTCTGGAAGGCATTGATCCGGGAAAGGCCAAAGTTATCATTCGCGCGGTGGAATGCCATAACCGGGCGGCTCTCCCGGTCGGTGAGAATAGTCGAGGTCTGTTATTCATGAAGCTTCTGCGAGACGCGGATAAAGTGGATATCTGGCGGGTGGTGACCGACTATTATCGCAATGCCCACCGGGAACGAAACCAGACCATTGAATTGAACCTCCCCGATGAGCCCGAAATATCGGATTCGGTCTGCCGATCTCTGATGAAAGGCAATATCGTGCAAATGACGGATATCAGGACCCTGAACGATTTCAAGTTGCTTCAGATCGGATGGATCTACGATGTGAACTTTCGCCGCACATTTCAGATTGTGAAAGAGAAAGGATATCTTGGACAGATTCGAGGAGCGCTTCCCGAAAATTCCATTCGCATAGCGGAAGTTTACGAACGGGCGCTGGCTTTTTTGAACCTGAAGCGGCGTTTTTAACCCACAAATTGAAAGGAGAAAAAAGAGATGATTGATGTAGAGGTGTTTCACAGCGGCAACCCCGGCTGAAGGAGTTGCCAGGCGGCCATAGGTGTGGCCGAAAAAATCAAGGAGAAAATGGGGGATGCCATCAACCTGGGCGTTTTTGCCAATGGTTCTATGGAAGCCATGAAATATAAGATCAAGAGCGCCACCACTGTTTTCGTAAACGGCGAGCAGCTTTCCCTGGAGACGGCGCTTTCCGCTGAAAAATTGGAGGAATACTTGACCGGATTAACTCAAGACCTTTTTTCACAGCCGTGAAGCCCGATCGGGCGGGAAATCCCCCGGATTCCTCTCTACACGGGCCCCAGCCCCTATGTGCTGGGGCAGGAGGGCCGCACGGATCTGGGCAAACGGAAACTGATCAACAATTTCTGAATATCCCCCATCTCCAACTGGTGCAGGTGTACCAGCTGCCACCCGGGTTACGGATGGAAAGACGAAAATTTTGATTTTACGGATGCCACGCGCGTTGACTGCCTGGTCTGCCATGATGCCACAGGCACATACACTAAAACACCCGCAGGCTGCGGACGTGAAAAGCAAGGTCTCGACCTGACGACAATCACGCAGCAGGTGGGGCTTCCCACCCGCGCCAATTGCGGGTCGTGCCACTGGTGTGGCGGTGGCGGGGATGCCATCAAGCACGGAGATCTGGACAGCACCCTGAAACATCCGACGGCCTTGCAGGATGTTCATATGGGTGGCCAGGATTTCACCTGCCAGGAATGCCATACGACCACTAAACACAAAATTTCGGGTGTCAGTAATACCGCCGCCGTCAGCGAGGGGCGTGTCTCCTGTACGGACTGTCATTGCGATACCATCGCGTGTCAGACCTGCCATATTCCCACCTTTGCCAGGAACAAGCCGACCCTCATGTTCTGGGACTGGTCCAAGGCGGGAAGGGCCGTTGAACTGTCGCCGAAGGATCCCTACTGCATCACCACCCATAGCAAGAAAAAGGGTGTTCTCATCAAACGACAGAACGTTCAGCCGGTTTACGCCTGGAACAACTTTTTGTAAGCGGTCTTGATGGTGGCTTTTGGTTCGTCATTGGATAAAAGGGGGTTATGAAATCTTTCGGGGTATACTGACTGCCCTGATCTGTGTTGAATATTTCAGGTTTCGATGGTAAATATTCGGCCAGCACTCCATCTTCGTCTATTTTGGCCTGCATTGGATATTTCGAGGATTAAAATTTTAGATTAACGCAGAGATCGGGCAAAAGGGGGCGTTTTGAAACTGGCTCTTTGGTTAGGATTATCAGCGGTGCTTCTCCCGAACTTGGGAGACCAGCTGTTTCAAACGGGGGATCTGGCGTTTCTGGGTGCTATCCCAGCAAGGGAGGAGCGAATTGTTATGAAACAAGGGCTCCGATGAAAGGTCAAACATTGAGGTGTCTACCGCTTTTTCCCAGAGCTGGGTGTGGGGAATAGGAGAATATTCTGCAAGGTAGGGGATGGCGCCGCAGCGATCCGCATGATGGATGGTTTCGGCCACGGCATCCGGAGATTGCCCCGGCAGTCCCATCATGATGTAAGCGCCGATCTGCCCGGGATGAAAACCGGCACCTCTCAGGTGCTCCATGGCACGGGAAAAATCGCCTTTTGATATTTTTTTGTCCAGGTCCCAGCGTTTGCCGCTGTCTGACGCCTCCAGACCCAGTCGAATGGTTTGAAACCCGGTTTGGTGAAGAAGCCTGGCGATGGGTTTCGTGATTTCTCTGACATGAATGGCATTCGGGGTGTGAAATCTGAGATCAAGATTGAAGCGGGCGACACGGTCCAGGAGTACCTCCGTGTGGGTATTGGATGACACCAGCAATGCGTCGTCGTAAAAAGCAAAATCCCGAATGTCCCATTTTCTGTGCCAGAAAAGGATTTCTGCCAGAATTTCATCCGGGTCGGTCTGAATGAATTCGGGAAAAAGGAAGTGGCTGGCGCAGTAATGGCACCGGTAGGGACAACCGGTAGATGTCATGAGACAGATGTAATGATTTTTTCGCAACAGGTCAAAGGCGGGATAATGGGGTTTGGTTTCATCCGGCACTTCACCGGGAATGGAAATCCCGAGATTTTCCAGGGTGTCATATATGGCGGGAATGCCCCGGGCTGAAACCACCCGATCGGCGTTTGAATATCGGATGGCGTGGTCCCGGCATAGCCTGGCATAACCGCCGCCTAAAATGACCGGGACCTCCGGGTGTATTTTCCGAGTGCGCCGGATCGCCTCAAAAACACCGGGATACCAGTAGGTCATAAGGGACGTCACCAGGATGGCCGAAGGGTTTTTGATTCGCCTTACGGCTTCCTCAAAGATCTCCGGTAAAAGCCCGTAGCGGCTGTAGGGCCGATCGGTTCCTTCAAGGGCGGTGGGTTTCGAGATGATTTGACGCCAGAATTTCCCGGTGCCGTATTGCCGCCTCTTGGGGGACTTGAGCGTTGAATGCTCGATCATCGCGGGGTGGTCCACATCCATGCAGTCGATGAAATGGATGTCAAACCCCTTCCGCCTGAGATCTGTTGCCAGTGACAGAAGTCCCAGGGGTTTACTCCAGAGATCGTAGGCGGCAAAATCGTAAATCCAGGGGTTGATGAGAATCAGTGACGGTTTCATGGAAAATCGCAAACCCATTTCTAGCTTTTGTTTAGACCCTTATCAGCTGGTTTTCTGTCACAAAAAACAAGAAGTTCATTGACTGAAAAACCTAAAATTCAAAACTGCTGCTTTCCGCTTCAGTCCAGGTCCAGTTCCTTCTCAAGGATGGCGATCTGTTTTTCGATTTCCTTGCGCTCTTTGGTGTTGACCGGCACTTCCTTGAGGCGCAGCTTCAATCCCAGCAGCGCCATGCTTTTTCGATATTCCTGACAATTGACTTTCATTTGGCGGACTCGCAGGTACGTTTTTTAATCCAAAGCCAGGAAAGTGTTGGGGTCCAGCTTTACGCTGATGTTGGAATCGCCTGGTTTGTCATGGTCTTTGAGCAACCGCAGAAAAATGCCGGATGGCTCGGGGACCAGCTGGATAATGATGCTCAACTGATCATCAATGTCAGCACACGGGTGGGGAATACCCCGTTCGTTGGTTTCGGTAATGTGACGGTGGGAAAGTGCTGATAACCATATATCCGCTCCGAAATTCCGACCCATTTTTCTAAGGCCTTCAAGCATATCTCTCCCTGTTTTTTCAAAATCAAGGCCGTCAATAATGACGGTGTTAGGCCTGAAATCCAACCGATCGGCCAGGTTTTTCAGGTTGGCTTCCAGACGACCCAGCTCAAAACTCTGATTCAGGTAGGCCAGGATCATACGATTCCGATCGATGCGCATGCGGTGCTCGTCATTATCCGGCAGGTTCAGGGCTTTTAACAGATCGTAATAGATGACATTATAATAAGCGGTTACTTTTTCGGGACCTTCTTCAAGAGAAACATGGATCAGCTTTTCCCCCCGGAAGATTCTGTCCAATGCGATATGAATCAGACAGGCGGTTTTTCCGACGCCTGCGCGCGCAATCAAAACCCCCAGATTTCCCGGCCCCAGGCCCCGGCGTGATGATTGCTCAAGAATTTTTAGCGGGCTGACGGATATGAAATCTTTCACGATTTCCCACCTCCTTTTGAGTTTTTCTTTGCGTTTATGATGAGCTCTTCTGAAAGGGATTCGGGAAGCCTGGTGTATTTGGAAAATTCCATGGTGAATTCTGCCTTTCCCTGGGTCAGAGACCTGAGGGTTGTTGCGTAACCGAACATTTCAGCCAGGGGGACTTCCGCTTCTGTGGTGGAGTCAGCGCCGTCTTCCGTGTTGCTGAGGATAATCCCGCGCCGCTGGTTAATGGAAGCCATCACGTTGCCTTGAAACTCGGATGGGCCTTCCACTGAGACCTTCATAATGGGTTCTAAAACCACGGGCTTTGCTTTCATGTAAGCCTGTCTGAAGGCGCCCATGGCAGCTTGGGAAAAGGCCATCTCAGAGGAATCCACGCTGTGGCTTTTTCCGTCGTTAACGGTGATGGACATTCCCAGCACCGGAAACCCGATGAGTTTCCCTTTGATTAGGCAGGATTGGAATCCCTTGTCCACGGCGGAAATGTATTCGGTGGGGATGGACCCACCCTTGATGGCGTTTATAAATTCGTATTCACCCTCCTCGGAGGGTTCCATGAATCCCGCAACACGTCCGAACTGTCCTGAACCACCCGTCTGTTTTTTGTGAATGTAATCGAAAGGTGCATGGCATGTGATGGCTTCCCGGTAGGCTACTTGGGGCATGCCGGTTACCACGTTGGCCTGGAATTCCCGTTTCATCCTTTCCACATAGACTTCCAGATGAAGTTCCCCCATTCCGGAGATAATGGTTTCCTTCGATTCAGGATCCACATGGGACCGAAACGTGGGGTCTTCTCTGGTGAAGCGGCCCAGGGCCTTGCTCATGTTGTTCTGGCTCTTGTTGTCTTCGGGGGTGATGGTAAGCGATATGACCGGCTCCGGAACAAACATGGAACTCATGCTGACGTTCATTTTGCCGTCGGTAAAGGTGTCTCCGGACGAGCATTCAACTCCGAAGAGGGCCACAATATCGCCGGCACGGGCCGACGCGCGATCCTCCATCTGATTCGCGTGCATCCGAACCAGACGTCCCACCTTGATCTTCCGGCCGGTCCGGGTAATCACCAGATCATCGCCTTTTTTAACGGCGCCCTGGTAGACCCTGAGATAAGTCAACTGACCATAAGGGGTCACTTCCAGTTTGAAGGCAATGGCAACCAGGGGCTTTTCGGGGTCGGTTTCAAGGGTCACCTCTTCCTCATCCCGGTCGAGATCAAGGGCCGTATTGGTAATGTCCGCCGGATCGGGAAGATACCGGTTGATGGCGTCCAGCACGGTTTGAACCCCGATATTTTTGTAAGCGCTTCCCATAAAGACCGGGACCAGCAGTCGCGAGATGGTTCCCTTCCGCACCGCTTCAAAAATCAATTCTTCGGTGACCGCCTCTTCAAATATGGCCTCCATCAATTCATCTGAAAACATTGAGACGGCATCCAGCAATTCTTCTCTTCGGGCCAGCGCTTCTTCCATGAGGTGATCCGGAATATCATCTACCCTGATCTTTTCCCCGTTCGGGCCTTCAAAGTAAAGGGCCTTCATGGCAACCAGATCCACCACACCTTCGAAATTGGATTCCAGCCCGATGGGGATCTGCATGAGAACGGCGTTCAGACTCAGTTTCTCGTGAAGCTGGCCCACCACCTTATAAGGGTCTGCCCCGGACCGGTCGCACTTGTTGATAAACGCGATTCGAGGGACTTCGTATCGCTTCATCTGCCGGTCCACGGTGATGGATTGGGACTGAACCCCGCCCACGGAACACAAGATGAGGATGGCGCCGTCCATGACCCTTAAAGCCCGCTCCACCTCAATGGTGAAATCCACATGGCCGGGGGTGTCGATGATATTGATTTTGTGCCCCTTCCATTCACAATGGGTGGCGGCGGACGCGATGGTGATGCCCCGCTCTCGTTCCAGTTCCATGGAGTCCATGGTCGCACCCACACCGTCTTTTCCTTTGACTTCATGTATGGCAAAGATTCGATCGGTGTAAAACAGAATTCTTTCGGTCAGGGTGGTTTTCCCGGAATCAATGTGGGCACTGATGCCGATATTTCTTAAATTTTTAATCTCATTTTTCATAAGGTTTCAACTCTATTTGTGTTCCGACAAAAAAAGAGGCTCCGCTCCCGCAGACCCTCTCTTCCGTGTCAAATTGCAGTTTGAAAGTTTAGAAGGGATAGGCTCCAGATCAATGATCCGGTCTGCAATCTCTCACTTTAAACTCACGGCGTCTATGGGTTAATAACGGACCAGTTTCTTGATGCCTGCCAGCTATGTTCGAAGCATGTCGCCGTCTTCCACGTAGGCAATCACCTGTCTGGCCCAGCTTTCAACCCTGGGAATCGCCTCGTCTACGTAAACCCCGACGGCGTCGATTCGATATTTTGCCTCTTCTTCCCCTTTCTTTGTCAATTATTTTGAGGGTCCTTAACAGACCGCTTTCCATGGCGAATATCTCAATAACAATATCGGCCACCTCGCCGAGCACTTTCTGCTCTTTGGCCAGGTTCTGCTGGAATTTCTGCGCGGCACCGCCAGCAACCATCAGCATAATCTTTTTCGGCCATTCTAATCATGTGTTCCTGAAGTGCAAGGGGGGTATCGGGTAATTGTACGGAAAGGGGCGAATAACGCATGAGATCTCCGGCAATGGCCTAGGCCGCAGGCAGCAGATTCAACCGACCTTTCATGGCCCGCTGCATCAGGGTCCCCGAAATCAGCATACGATTGATTTCGTTGGTGCCTTCCCGGATGCAGAGCCGAGCATCGATGTTCACCCTGTTGTAGTCCTCAATGAGCGCCATGATTTCTTTTACTTCTTTCTAATCGGCCATCCGTATTTACCGCCTGTATTTGCTGAAATCTCCAGAATAGCAACCCGGATTACAGCCCCCCCGAAGTTTCCTCGATAAGGCTGTAAGCGTCACAGGTTAGTCCCGCATCAGGATAAGTTCTTTCAACTATATCATTATTTTTCAAATCGCAAGATTTTTTTGAAAGTTGTCTTTTTCCAATCCACCATGGTATCTTACATACCAAACTCATAATATTCATGAAACATCTATCAGAATCACTGAGAAAGGGGACGTCTATTGCCAATCTCGCCGGAAAGCCAGGGGCCAAAGGTATATGGTGTTCAGGAGCTCACCGAAGAAATAAGAGATCTCCTTGAGGGAAACCTTGATTTCGTGTGGGTTGAAGGAGAAATATCCAATTTCAGCGCGCCGAGGTCCGGCCATTACTATATGGTGCTCAAAGACGTAAACGCTCAGATCCGGGCGGTCATGTTTCGCCTTCAGGCCGGACATTTGAAATTCCTCCCGGAGAATGGCATGAAGGTCATTGCTCAGGGAAGGGTGGGTGTTTATGCCCCCAGGGGAGAATATCAGCTAATCCTGGATTATTTGGAACCCATAGGCGTGGGTGCGCTGGCCCTGGCCTTTGATCAGGTCAAAAACAAGCTGGCAAAACAGGGCGTTTTTGATCAGGCCATTAAAAAGCCCCTGCCTTTCCTGCCCAAGCGGATCGCCTTGATCACATCGCCCACGGGCGCCGCAGTGCGGGATTTTCTGAATGTCGTTCAACGCCGGTTCGCCAATCTGGAAATCAGCATCCTCCCCGTCCGGGTGCAAGGGGAGCAGGCCTGTGGGGATATAATCAAAGCCCTTGAAGCAGTTAACCGCGACCTCAATGTGGATGTGATCGTTTTGACCCGGGGCGGGGGCTCCCTGGAAGATTTGTGGGCTTTTAATGAGGAGGCACTGGCCCTCGCCGTCAGGCGTTCCCGCATACCGGTGGTGTCGGCCGTGGGGCACGAGATTGATGTGACCATCTGCGATCTGGCATCCGATTTCAGGGCCCCAACCCCTTCTGCGGCCGCCGAACTTCTGGTAACGGAAAAGGCGGCCCTGAAAAATCGCTTGAATGATTTGCAATCTCGATTGGTGGCAATGATAAGACAGCATCAAAATCATCACCGAGAGGTTCTGGAAAAGCTCAAAAACCGCCTTCGAGACCCGAGAAAACGGTTGGCCGATGCCTGGATTCACTTGGATGATTTGCAACAGCGACTGATCCGCTTGATCCGCCTGGTTTTTCACCACAACCGCATGGCCTTAAGTGAGAAATTAAATGGTCTGCGGATCCATTCTCCTAAGGGCATGATCGCTTCGGGCAGACAAAATCTCGATTTTCAAAGGACTTCCCTCATCCGCGCCACGGAAGCAAAACTTCGGGAACTTCGAATGCGTCTCATTGTGCTGGAAAAAGGATTGGGGGATCTGAATCCCATGGCGATTTTGAACCGGGGATACAGCATTGCGTTTCACCTGCCGGAGAAACGGATTTTAAAAGAGGTTTCCGCTGTGCGTCAGGGGGATCAGGTTATGGTTCTGCTGGGGGAGGGGCGGTTAACGTGCCGGGTAGAAACTGCCGAACTGGGGTCAGGGTTTTCTCTAAAGGATTTAATATGATGGAAACAGATATACGGTGGACCAGAACCCATTGCGCCAGGATGGACCACGGCGGGTGCGGCATTTTGGTGGGGACGAAAAACAACCGCATTGTCAAAATAAAAGGGGACCCCGAATGAATGAGGGCCGGCGGCATCAACTTTCCAAGCCGCCATGACCCGTTACTGTGGTCGGGATTTCACACCCGCAGAATTTCAACAGATTCGATCCCTCATAAAACAAAATCCCGAGTTCACCCGGATGTTTCAATGGTTAAAGCCTGACCCCCTAATCCCCTATGGGTGACCCGGGGACAAGGTTCCGTAGAAACTGGTCGCAGGGAAGACAGAGGATGTTATTTATTAAAAGCCGTTCATTGCCGCGGTAGAGAAGGAGTGCTTGTGCCTCTGGATAGTCATATTGAAAAGCCGATAGTCCTTTAAGCATTTTGCTATTGATCCTGGCGGAATTCTTCACCTCTATGGCCCAGAAAGTACAAAATCAACCTCTTCGATCAGCTCATGCACGACATCAAGAAGTTCAGGGATTTTTTGGACTTCATCGATAATTATGGTCTTTCCCTTTGATCCTCTTGTCACCTCACGTAATCGTTCCGGCCTTGCCGAATATATACGAAACACCTCAGGTGCCAGGAGATCAATCACCTCGGCTCCCGGGTAATACTGTTTAAGCCAGGTTGACTTT
>JAFCZI010000232.1 GCA_019314425.1 Deltaproteobacteria bacterium
TCGAGCACAACCAGGTCCGGACGTCTTTCTTTTATGGACTCTTCCCCTTCCACGCCGTCATAGGCTCTTCCCACCTCGCATCCTTTGCTTTCCAGCATCATAGCAACGGTTTCCACCAGATCAGGATCATCATCGACTACCAGCACATATTTTTTATCCATAACAAAACCTCCTTTCACCAGTCATCATTAAATCACAGCCGCACCGATAACGTATATTGTCGGCTGTTGCAAGCTTATTCTACACTTCAGGCCTGGGATAAAGTCCGCTTCGCTCAACAATTCCCGGTACCTTTTCTTCCCATTCAATGGCCATGATGTGAAACCCACTGACCCCTTCACATTCCTTTAACCGCTCAATGGTTTCAACGCAGATGTTGATCCCCTCTTCTGCCTGTTTTTCCTTGGGGACGCTGGCCATCCGTTTGACCACCTCATCGGGGACATCCATCCCCGGGACCCGGTTTTTCATATATTTGGCCATTCCCGCAGATTTGAAAGGGGTTACCCCCGCCATAATATAGGCTTTTTCGTGGAGGCCGCGATCACGGGCCTGTTGCATCCACAGTTCGAACTTCTCCAGGTTATAGATACACTGGGTCTGAATGAACTCGACGCCTGCCGCAATTTTCTTGGCCAGCCTGGGGGTTCGGATTTCAAAGGGATCCGCAAAGGGGTTGGCGGCAGCACCCACAAACATGCTGGGCGGTCCTTTGATGTCGTCGCCGCCCAGGAATTTGCCTTCGTCCCGCATATGCCTCACCGTCTGGATCAGCTGCATGGAGTCGATGTCAAAAACGTTCTGTCCCTGAGCGGAGTCTCCAAATTGTTGATGATCCCCTGAAAGGCACAGAATATTATGGATGCCAAAAGAGGCAGCACCCAGGATATCGCTCTGAAGGGCGATTCGATTTCGGTCCCTCACCACCATCTGCAGGATCGGTTCCACGCCCATGAGTTTGAGGTGAATACAGGAGGCCAGACTCGACAGCCGGATAACACTGGTCTGGTTGTCCGTGATGTTGATAGCATCCACATGATCCTTGATCATTTCAGCCTTCTTGGTTATGGCCTCCGGGTTACTCCCTCTCGGCGGCCCACATTCCGATGTAACCGCCAGAAGACCTTTGCTTAGAATTTTTTCCAGCTTGCTGGGGGTTTTTGTTTTCATTGCATTACATCCTCCCTCACCACTTTTCTGGGGCCGCCGGCCCGTTCTGTGGACCAGTCCTTGATGGGCATGAGGACCTCATAGTCGTCCAGTTTATCCAGCTTTGTTAACCGGTCCACAATGAGCTGCCAGCCGCAGATTACATCCTTGTCGATTTCGCAGTGGCCATCAGTGGATCCGCCGCAGGGTCCGTTGAACAGCCGCTTGGCGCAGCGGGAAACCGGGCAGATGCCGGCGGTTTTGGCCAGCATGCAGCTGCCGCAGCCCTGACATCGTTCGGACCACACACCCCTTTCTTCGGTAACACCCATGAAACAGGTGTCAACGCCTGGCAGTACGGGCATGCTCATGTATTTTTCCGCCATGAACTGAACCCCCACACCGCATGCGAGTGATATCACCGCATCATACTGGTCGATCTGGTTGCGCAACTCTTCCAGGTATTCGTGGTCGCACTGACGTTCCAGGGTGACCTCGTCGATTTTAACGTCTTTCCCCTGGTTTACGAAGTGCATGCGCAGCGCAGAGGCCAGAACCGCCACTTCCTTTTTACCCCCGGCTTCACATACAGTGACGCATTCGTTGCATCCGACCATGAGTATTTTTTCGTACGCCCGGGCTTCCTCAATGATCTCCTCTATGGGCTTTTTTTTCGCCACAATCATAATGAAATTCCCTCCTGTGGGTTCTGGTTCAAAGTATCCGGAAACCAGTATTCAGGGGCCGGAAGAAAAAAACTGTTCCATATCCTGAATTCTGACGCCTGGCTCCTGAATGCTATCCCTTCCCTTATGCAGCCCGTTTCATGGCTGTTTTCATGGGGTTGGGACCCATCTCTTTTATTTTTTCGGTCAATTCAGTGATCACCTTGACGAACTGGGGTGCTTCACTGGAGGAGAGGTTGAACATCTGCACCCGTTCTCCTCCGATCTTGATGCTGTCAAGAATTCTCTGGGCTTCTTCCACCCGTTTTCTAGCGCGAATGTTGCCGCTGGTAAACTGGCAGGCCCCTTCCATACAGCCTATCACACAAACCCCGTCGGCCCCCTTCTCAAAGGAACGAAGAAGATGGATCAGATCCACTTTTCCGGTGCAGGGCAGCTTGATGATCTTGACGTTGCTGGGATATTGAAGTCTCATGGAACCTGCCAGGTCCGCAGCGGTATAGCCTCAAAACTGACAGCAAAAGGCAATGATAATCGGCTCGAAATTGTCCATTACAGTACTCCTTCCAGTAAAGCTTCCACTTTGCTCATGACTTGATTGTCGTCGTACCAATCCAACTGAATGACTTTGGCTGGGCATTCAGAGGCGCATACCCCGCAGCCACGGCACAGGGCCGCATCAATTTCACTGACTCCGTCTGTGTTGATCTTGGGTACGTCAAAGGGACACGATCGAACGCAGACGAGGCAGGCGGCGCATTTTTCTTGATCCACCGTGGCTGTGACCACCGAAAGGGCGATCTCGTCCTGGGCCAGGAATGTGACGGCCCTTGACGCCGCCGCCATGGCCTGGCTGATGGATTCGGTGATGAGCTTCGGGCTGTGGGCTGTACCGCATACGAAGAATGCGTCAGTGGCCATATCCACCGGGCGCAGCTTTACGTGGGCTTCCATGAAATAACCGTACTGGTTCCGGGCTACTTTCAAAATGGAGGCCAGTTCTTCGTTTTCCTGCGCGCGCATGCCTGTGCTGAGGGCTACGATGTCGGCTGACACCTGGATTTCCCGCCGCAGCACATGGTCTTCGAAGCGCACCATGAGACCCTCTTCCCCCTGTTCAACCTGAGGTGGATGTTCTTTTTCAAACCTGAAAAAGATGACCCCCAGACGTCTCGCTTCCCGATAATATCGCTCCATCAACCCGTAGGTGCGGATATCCCGGTAAAGGACGTAAACATCGGTCTCCGGACTCTGCTCTTTGATCTGAATGGCGTTTTTGATGGTGCTCTGGCAACAGATTCGCGAGCAGTTGGGGTTTTCGTCATTCCGGGAACCCACGCATTGAATCATGATCACCCGGTTCAGGTCTTCGGCGCCTTTTTCATACAGGCGCCTGTCCAGCTCGATCTGGGTCATGATCCCATCGTCCTGACCGTAGCGATATTCAGTGGGCTTATATTCATCGGCCCCCGTGGCCAGGATGGTAATGCCATGGTCGATTTTCCGTTCGTACATCCCCGGACCCACCATGATTTCGGTGGTGAAGCTTCCCTTGAAACCGCCAAAACCAACAACCAGGGATTCGGTCAGTACCTGAATTCTGTCGTGTTGCTCCACCCGGCTCACCAGACCGGACAGGTGTTCCTGAATGTCCGCCCCTTCGATGGTTTCGGTCAGCTCCCTGGCCAGGCCCCCCAGTTGCGGGTTCTTTTCAACCAGCACCACGTCAAAGCCCTGGTCCGCCACCCCCAGGGCTGCGGTCATGCCGGCAACCCCGCCACCGATGACCAGCGCCCGTTTGTTCACGGTGATGGTTCTGGCCCTGAGCGGTTCCAGCAGGGATGCCCGTGCTGCGGCCATGCGGACCAGGTCCTTGGCTTTTTCTGTGGCGGCTTCCGGATCATCCCGGTGCACCCACGAATTGTGGTTGCGGATGTTGGCCATCTCAAACAGGTATTTGTTCAGGCCGCTTTCCTCCAGACTGTCCTGAAAGAGGGCCTCGTGAGTGGTGGGAGAACACGCGGCCACCACCACCCGGTTGATATTGTTTTCGAGGATCACCGTTTTAATTTTTTCCTGGGTGTCCTGAGAACAGGTAAACAGGTTTTCATCCGTGAAAACAACATTGGGCAGTGTCTTCGCGTATTCGGCCACGGCGGGAACATCAACCACCCCCCCGATATTGATGCCGCAGTTGCACACGAATACCCCGATACGGGGGTCAGCATCCGTCACATCAATCTCATCGGGAATGATTTTGGTTTGAATCTCGGTTCCACGGCTTTCGCTCAAGGTCATGCTCGATGCGCATGCTGCGGCACTGGCTTCCATTATCGATTGGGGAATATCTTTGGGCCCCTGAAAGGCGCCACAAACAAAAACACCGTCAATAGAAGCATTGACCGGGGAGAACGGTTCGGTGCTGCAGAAATTGTCTTCGTTCAGATCCAGTCCGATGTTTTCAGCCAGTTCGACCACCTGGGGCGATATTTCCATGCCCACGGAGAGTACCACCAGATCAAATTCTTCCTCGATGAATTCGCCGGTTTC
>JAFCZI010000233.1 GCA_019314425.1 Deltaproteobacteria bacterium
GAGCGGGTGTCGTGGCTTTCTTCTTTGACTTACTACGGCCCTTTCTAACAAGCTGGTTAATGGTCGGCATGAAATCTCCTTCGTTTGACCTTAATCACAAACACATAAAAAAACATCATCTTTTAAAACCACAGAATTTGTCTTTATATCCGCTTTACTGCTCTTTGTCAAGACAATAAAAGTGGGTGGATCAAAAAACTATCCGGAAACACCAATCTCTATACTCCGATAACTTTCGAGCCCCGTTCCGGCCGGAATCAGGCGACCCATGATCACATTCTCTTTCAGACCTTTCAACCGGTCCTCCTTACCCGCGATACTGGCTTCCGACAATACCTTGGTGGTTTCCTGAAAGGACGCAGCCGAAATAAAACTCTCCGTATTGAGGGACGCCTTGGTGATGCCTAATAGCAGAGACGCAGCGCTTGCAGGCTGTTTTCCCTGGGCAATCAATTTATTGTTCTCCTCCTGGAAACGCCCTTTTTCCACGTTCTCTGCCAACAGGAACCCCGAATCGCCTACATCGGTGACACTCACCTGTCTGACCATCTGGCGAACAATCACTTCGATATGCTTATCATTGATTCTGACTCCCTGTAGACGGTATACCTCCTGGACCTCGTTCACGAGATATTTGGCAAGCTCTTTCAACCCTCGAATTTTTAATATATCGTGGGGATCAGCGGAACCATCCATGAGCGCTTCTCCCGCACGTACATAGTCTCCATCCAGAGCACTGACGTGTTTTCCTTTCGGGACTAAGTAGGTCACCGCATCACCCACTTCGGGCGTAACAATCATTTTCCTTTTGCCCTTGGTATTCTTGCCGAAGGAGAGCACCCCGTCGATTTCGGAGATAATCGCTGTTTCTTTGGGCTTCCGCACTTCAAAGAGCTCTGCTACACGAGGCAAGCCGCCTGTAATATCCTTCGTTTTGGTCGTTTCCCGGGGAATCTTGGCCAAAACCGAACCGGCACCCACACTCTCCCCTTCATCGACCATGATAACAGCACCCACCGGCAACTGGTAACGACCCTTGGCCTTTCCGCCTCCCGGAAGATCACTGGTTTTTCCCGAGCTGTCTTTGATTGAGATTCGGGGTACAACATCCGCATCCCGTGATTCCACGATAACATGACTGATTTTTCCCGTCACCGTATCCCGCTTCTCTTTCATGGTCCGATCTTCAATGATATCCCCGAATTTCACAACGCCGGGCACTTCCGTTAAAATGGGGATGGTGAAAGGGTCCCACTCAGCCAACACCTGAGAGGGTTCTACCGTCTGCTCATCCCGCACTTTCAGGGCCGCACCATATATGATGGGGTAGCGTTCCACTTCCCTGCCGCCTTTCCCCAATATGGCCATTTCTCCATTTCGATTCATCACCACAAGGTCGCCTGCCGCGTTTTCAACAGTCTTGAGGTTAATGAATTTAACCTCACCCGGATTTCGGGGCTGAATGATCGATTGTTCGACCCGGCGGCTGGCCGTTCCACCGATGTGGAAGGTTCTCATGGTCAACTGTGTCCCCGGCTCACCGATGGACTGCGCCGCAATGACACCCACCGCCTCTCCCAGATTCACCTCGTGCCCATGGGCCAGATCACGGCCGTAACATTTCTTGCAAACCCCCCTGCGGGCCTCACAGGTTAACACCGACCTGATCCTGACTTTCTCAATACCGGCCTTTTCGATCAATTCGACCTCTTCTTCATTGATCGCCTCGTTGGCACCCACCAGCACATCCCCCGTCACAGGGTCCTCGATATCATCACTGGCGACACGCCCAAGGATTCTTTCCCCCACCCGTTGAAGGATTTCGCCCCCTTCCAACAGGGACTCCACCCAGATGCCGTCGAGGGTACCGCAATCGGTTTCTGAAATAATGGCTTCCTGAGAAACATCAACCAATCGTCGGGTCAGATAGCCTGAGTTGGCCGTCTTAAGGGCGGTATCCGCAAGACCTTTTCTGGCCCCATGAGTGGATATGAAATATTGAAGTACGGTCAATCCTTCCCGGAAATTGCTTGTGATGGGTGTTTCAATAATTTCACCCGACGGCTTTGCCATCAAGCCCCTCATTCCAGCCAACTGCCGCATCTGGTCTTTTGACCCCCTGGCACCGGAATCCGACATCATATAGACGGCATTAAAACTGGTAACATCCGTCGGGCCCGACCCAGTGTCAATCCGTTCCACAGCCATCCCTTTCATCATTTCAGAGGCTACATCTTCCGTGGCTTGTGCCCAGATATCAACAACCTTATTGTATTTTTCCCCTGAAGTAATCAAGCCGTCCACATATTGATCTTCGATCTTTTTAACTTCATTTTCCGCTTCATGGATAATCGTTTCTTTCTCCGATGGAATCACCATGTCTTTCATGGCAATGGAAATACCGGAGCGAGTTGCATATTCATAGCCAAGATCCTTGAGCCTGTCCGCCAGAATAACAGTGGCCTTGATCCCTGCCTTTCGATGGGATTCGTTAATGAGATGCCTCAGGGCTGCCTTCGTCATGACTTTGTTGACCAGCTCAAAAGACATTTTTTTATCCGGAATGATTTCATAAAGGATAACCCGACCGGTGGTGGTTTCCCATATTCTTCCATCCATCCTGATCTTAATGGCCGCATGCAGATCCAGTTCTCCTGCGTCATAGGCAACGCGAAGCTCCTGGGGGCTCGAGAAGGTTATACCTTCCCCTTTGGTTGGCACCTCCCGGGTTGAAGGCCTTTCCCGGGTCATGTAGTAAATGCCCAAGACAATATCCTGGCTCGGAACAATAATGGGGTCACCATTGGCGGGCGACAGGATATTGTTGGTGGACATCATCAACACCCTGGCCTCAATCTGGGCTTCAATGGAAAGGGGAATGTGAACCGCCATCTGGTCCCCATCAAAATCCGCGTTAAAAGCCGTGCAAACCAGCGGGTGCAACTGAATCGCCTTCCCCTCAATCAAAATAGGTTCGAAGGCCTGCATTCCCAAGCGGTGAAGTGTGGGCGCCCGATTCAACAGAATACAGTATTCCTTCACCACTTCGTCCAGCGAATCCCAAACCTCGGGCGTTTCCCGTTCGACCATCTTCTTGGCGCTCTTGATGGTCGTCACATGCCCTTTTTCATCCAACTTGTTATAGATAAAGGGTTTAAAAAGCTCCAGCGCCATTTTTTTAGGAAGACCGCATTGATGGAGACGCAAATCCGGCCCCACCACAATCACCGATCGCCCTGAATAATCCACGCGCTTCCCCAGGAGGTTCTGCCTGAACCGCCCTTGTTTCCCCTTCAGCATGTCGCTCAGAGATTTGAAAGGCCGTTTGTTGGCACCGGTAACCACTTTTCCCCTTCGGCCGTTATCAAATAGAACATCCACCGCCTCTTGCAGCATCCGCTTTTCATTTCGAATAATGATATCGGGTGCATTGAGCTCCAGAAGTCTTTTCAGCCTGTTATTTCGGTTGATCACTCGTCGGTACAAATCATTTAAATCGGATGTGGCAAAACGCCCGCCGTCCAGGGGCACCAGGGGCCTCAAATCAGGGGGCAGCACGGGAACCACATTCAAAATGGTCATTTCAGGGCGGTTTTTACTGTCCCTGAAGGCGTTAATGACTTTCAAACGCTTGGTCAGCTTCTTTCTTTTCGCCTCTGACTTGGTATTGCCCATCTCCACCCTGAGGCTCTCGGACAACTCTTCGACATTCAAATCCTTCAGCATGGTCTGAATGGCTTCAGCGCCGATACCGGCCTCAAACTGGCTGCCGAAGTCTTCCCGGGCCTGCTGCAACTGTTCATCGGAGAGCACTTCGCCCTTTGTCAAAGGGGTATCTTTCGGATCGACCACAATGTGTCCTTCAAAGTAAAGGACCCGTTCCAACTCCTTCAGCGTCATATCCAGAAGGTTGCCGACTTTTGAGGGAAGGGCTTTTAAAAACCAGATATGGGCCACCGGCGCCGCAAGCGTGATATGCCCCATTCTTTCCCTGCGGACTTTGCTTTGAATGACTTCGACACCACATTTTTCGCAGACAATACCCCGGTGCTTCATTCGCTTGTATTTTCCGCAGTTACATTCAAAATCCTTTATGGGACCAAAAATCTTGGAACAGAAAAGACCGTCGCGCTCCGGTTTGAACGTTCTATAGTTGATGGTCTCCGGCTTTTTCACTTCTCCAAAGGACCACTCAAGTATTTTCTCTTTGGATGCCAGAGATATTCTTACCGAATTAAAACTGGATGGATCTTTCGGCTTTGTAAAAAAGTTGTATAATTCTTCCAATGCCTACTCCCCTTTCACCAATCGGCGCCACAACGCTAATCAGCTGTCCTCAAAAAGTTCCATTTCAAGGCCTAAGCTTTGCAGT
>JAFCZI010000234.1 GCA_019314425.1 Deltaproteobacteria bacterium
CGTTAATCCCTTCATTTCCCTCCCACCGAATGACAAAGGCCCCTTTATTGTTCACAAAAGGTTTTTGGGTATATGGATGGTCTTTTCCCAACTTAAAGGCCATTTCGTTTAACGCTGGCGCGTTGCCGATGTCGGGTATGGGATCCCGTCGGGTGAAAAAATCGGTTTGCTGAATCTTGAGGTTGTTTTCTGCTGCCATCGCTTCCCAGGATTTACCTTCTTTCAGCGATTTCAAATATTTTTCCGATGTTGATTCTGCCGCAGCCCGGGTCTCATGGGCAATGAATCTTTCCTCAACGGCCTTTCTAACCGTTTTCAGTTCGGGAAGATAGCTTTCTTTACTCTCAGCTGTTTGGAAAATGTAAAATTTCCCTCCCAACTCAATGAGGCCGCTGGCTTCGTCTTTCTCCAGCGCAAACAGGGTCGGCGCTACTTTTTCACTGCCCTTGATATCAGGTACCGGCGTATTCTTTGAAAAATGGGCGGAATTTTTTGCGGTAATGTCGTGTTGACTTCCGTAAGCGATGAGATCCACGTCATAGGGCATCTGATCCAGAAGGGTTAATCCCTTTTCGTGAGCCAGTTCCGCTGTAAGGTTACCGGTCAACGCGGCCAGAATATCCTCTCTGACCTCCTCCAATGGGGTCATCCCGGCCGCCTTGATGTCTTCCACCAGAATAATGTGATACCCAAAACGGGTTTGGACCAGGTCGCTGATTTCTCCCGTCTTCAATGAAAAGGCCGCTTCTTCAAAAGGCGGTTCCATCTGCCCGGTTTCAAAATAACCCAGATCTCCACCCTGGGATTTTGAGGGCCCTTCAGAATATTCTTCTGCAAGAGCAGCAAAATCCTCTCCTTTGCGTGCTTTTTCCAATACCTTTTCGGCCCGCTCTTTGACATTATTCTTCACTTCTTCTGTATCGTCCTGCTCGACTTTAAATAAAATATGCCTTGCTTTCACCTGTTTGGGTTGGCTGTACACCTTGGCATTGTATTCGTAATAGGATTCAATCTCCTTTTCCGTGATGTCAACTTCGCCCCCGAAATTCTTTGGATCGACCTCGAGGTAAACCACACTGATTTTCTCAGGCACCCGATATTGCTCTTTGTTTTTTTCGAAATAGGCTTTCAGCCGGGTCTCGTCAATCTTCACGGAGTCTTTGAAATTTTCCGGGTTGAACTCAACAAAGGAAATTTTGACCTTTTCGTTGGCAAAGGTGTAATATTCCAGGATTTCCCGGTCCGAGACATTCAGGAAGGCAAAAAGAAATTGTTTGAGTTTCCGGTCCAGCAATTCCGATGTGATGCCGAGCTCAAAATCTTCCGGGTTCATGTGGTTGTTGCCGAGCAGCGATTGGTATCGTCTCATGTCGAACCGCCCGTTTATCCGGAATGCGGGGTAATCCATGATCGCCTTCCGGATTTCCGCTTCGGTTACATCAAGACCCAGTTCCCTGGCAGCTTGGCTCATGAGCCGTTGGGTGATCAGTGATTCAAGTGCCCTTTTTTTGAGATTAAAGATTTTGATCATATTGTCGTTCCACATGCCTTTATATCTTGTCTGAAGCGACGTGATCATATCTCTGTAAACTTTTTCATACTCAGGAGCATTGATCAACTCACCGTTTACGTAAGCAACCTTCATGGCCTGGTCAGACGTAAAGGAATATCCGAAATAGAAAACGAAAACGACCGCGATGATCGCGATCAAAGCTTTGATCAGCCAGCTCTTGGCATGTTTTCTCATGAGGCTCAATAACATTCGGTACTTCCTCCCATTTCCATTTTGATGGCGTCGTAAAAAGTCCCATCTACTGCGTTGCAGTGATTTTTCAGAATCTCAACATACTACATGTATGCCTACGATCCTGAAAAAACCACTACGCCTTGTATATGGAACTTTTTACAACGCCATCTGTAGATCAATTCGTGACTTTTTACGAGGGCATCAACCTTACTTTTGACCCGAAATTCAGGGATCTGCTCTTGCATAACATTTGAGGCTATCACCATTTTTAAAAGAAGTCCACGACAATTTTGGAACATGCACCATTCTGACGGCCAACGGTATTGCCGAAATCAACTTGCCAAAGGCCTTTTCCTATGGTAATAACCACACATAAAGTATACGGTTGTAAACATTCCGAATTCGGTGTTTTGGGTTGGACTTCACTTGAGACGACAAGGTGTACCGGTATGACAAGGAAATATTGGAGTGTGACGGAAGTTGTTGAATTTTTCCGGATTAACGAGACTTTTTTAAGTGATCTGGAAAAAGAAAATATTGTGTGTCCTTCCTGTCGCGATGGCTTGATTGACAAATCCTTCTCCGCCGGTGAAATGGAGAAGGTACGGGTTGCGAAAATTCTGATGGACGAAATGGACGTCAATCTGGCCGGTATTGAGGTGATCCTGCAAATGCGGAAAAGCATGATCGCCATGCGAAAACAATTTGACGCCATTCTGAAAGACCTTGCTCAGGAAATGGAGAAAAACTTGAAATCCATTTCCTGATTTTTGCCCTTATATTCTGCCATCATATTCTACCATCATATTCTAATGGCGCTCCTCACATCCCCCTGGTACATACCATCCATCTTTTGAACCGCCGCAAGGATCTCCGGGTCTTCTGTCTGGGGGACTTTAACCACCAGCTTGACCATGAGATTACCCCTTGTTTTTGTTTTGAGATGGGGCGCCCCTTTCCCTTTTAACCGAAGCACTTTCCCGGTCTGGCTACCGGAAGGCACTTTCATTTTAACCGGTCCATCCACCGTCGGGATGTCAATGGTTCCCCCCGCCATGGCCTCCCTCACGGTCACGGGAACATCCATATAAAGGTCGTCGCCGATTCTTTTCAGAAAAGGATGGGGTTTCAAATGAATGATCAAATAAAGGTCCCCCGGTTGATCCCCATTGGATGCGGGTTCTCCTTTCCCCGCGATACGCACCTTGGAGCCTTCTTTTACGCCCTTCGGAATTGTAACTCTTATTTTTTCAGTTCCCAGAACCTGTCCACTGCCGCCACATGCGGTACAGGGCTTTCCGGTCTGGCCATGGCCCTGGCAATGAGGACAGGGTTTGGTGAAGTGCATGGGCCCCTCTGCAACATCCAGTCGCCCGGAACCACCGCAATAGGTGCAGGTACTCAAGGTAGCATTGGGGTCGTTTCCAGATCCGCCGCAAGCCCCGCAGGCTTTGGCTTTCTGCATGGAAAGCTCCGTTTCAAAACCTTTCAGCGCCGAAACAAGATCAATGGTCATATCATGCTGGAGATCCCTGCCTCGCGCAGGGGATTGGGCCTGGAAACCGGATGATCCCATGCCGGAACCGAAAATATCGCCAAAAATATCTTCATAGCTCTGGTAACGACCAAATCCTTCCCTGCGGCTACGCCGTTCACCCTGCTGGAATCCCCCCCCTTGGGAATACTGCCGGACCTTTTGGGTGTCAAAACCGGCTTGAAGGCCTTCCGCGCCAAATTCATCATAAAGCGCTCTTTTTTCTTTACTGCCGAGGCAGTCGTAAGCCTGGGATATTTCTTTGAATTTATTTTCGGCCTCTTTGTTGCCCGGGTTGATGTCAGGGTGCCATTTCCGGGCCAGCTTGCGATAGGCCTTCTTGATTTTTTCTTCGGGAGCATCCTTGGAAACACCCAGGATTTTGTAGAAATCGGTAGACATGGTTCAGTCCCACTTTGAATTTTAATCGACGTTTGAGGATTACCGGCTAAAAAAGCATCCTGCTAATGTATTGAGAAACCCGCCATCAAGTCAAAGAAAAAAAAGGGACGCCGTGCTTTTGTCTGAACTTTTTCTTTTCAATCCCCAACATGTCTTCGGCGTGCGCCATGGCGTGGCTCGTGGTGATCCGGCCTCCGAGAAGTCTTGCAATCTCCTTGATTCTCTCCTCAGGGGTGAGTTCCGTGATGGTTGCGCGGGTTCGACCATCCACAACCTCCTTTTTGACGAGAAAATGGTTTTCGCCCTGGCAGGCAATCTGAGGCAGGTGTGTAATACACAAAATCTGATGAAATTCAGCCAGTGAAAACAGTTTTTCACCCACCACCTCAGCTGTAGCGCCGCTGATGCCGGCATCGATTTCGTCGAAAACAATGGTCTCAACCGATGCGTTTTTGGCGAGGATGGTTTTGACGGCCAGCATGATTCTGGAAAGTTCGCCACCTGACACGATGGTTGACATGGGTTTTAAGGCCTCACCGGGATTGGTGGAAAGCATGAAGGCCACACGATCAACGCCGTCGGGACCCAACGCTTTAATGCGATCGTTTTCCGGGTCACCCGATGCTGGCGGGTCCTCCCCAAAGATGACCTCAAATCGGGTATTTTCCATATGCAGTTG
>JAFCZI010000032.1 GCA_019314425.1 Deltaproteobacteria bacterium
CCTTCAGGCCTGAGGTACATGCAGCCTCCCCGTCGATTTAAAATGTCCCGCACTTTCTCAAATTGAACTTTTTTTCGTTTCTCCATCTGAGTGGGCGAAGTTAGGACCAAGCCCTCCGATTGGTTTCAGTTTGACGCGACCAATCCCTGGAATGATATCTAGTGCCTGAACGAAAAAGCCGTTCAGGCACGGTTTTAAGTTGAAAAGACCATACAATTTCACAGAGTTGTAAACATCAATTCAAAAATGGAAAACTTTATTTCCGTATTTTCGTTCAGGCACTATCTATCATTTGTGTAATATGTTGTCAATTGGCAAAATTTATTCTAAAAAGCTTAGAAAACACCCTTAATCAGCACCTTTGGTGTTTCGTCTCGGCAGGGGTCAGGGTGGCCTGATTTTTTATTGAAAAGCGGTTTTAAGGAACCCTTTTCATACGCTGTTCCGGAAGAACTCAGAATGTTGGTTCGCGTCGGAAACCGTGTCCTGGTGCCCTTTAATCGCCGTCGGATGACCGGTTACGTGATTAAAGAGATATTTGAAACACCGGTTCACGACCTGAAGGAAGGGGATGCTTCAGGACCCACTGGATGGCGACCCTCCGCAAATTCTCCATGCGATTGGAATGAATGACGGAAAAACCGGTCGGCAGCGCCGTTTCTTTTCTATCTGCGGGGTATAGCAAAGGGGCCCTCCCAAAAATCTTTGTTGAAATTTAAAACTTAAGTGTCTAAAGCATACGCCTTGAATGTTTATCCTTTTATGGTGAAAAACGTAAAGAAAAAGTTGATAAAAAAGCGAACCGTCATTACGCGACTGCTTGACATATAGCTCCGCTTGGATCAATCATGGCTTGAGAAAAAATTTAACCAACCCGGAGGGAAAGAATGGAGAGCTGGAAAACATTCTGGGGAGTTGTCGTAAACGTGTGGGAACATGGACTTTACGGGATCGATATCGGGCGGATTACGGTGGCCGTTCTCATTTTTTTGGGATTTCTGATCATCCGGCGTTTGTTTTCCCGAATCCTGGTTCACCGGATCGGTTTACTCACCCGAAAGACATCTACCCCCCTGGATGACAAGGCCCTGGGGGTTATTCAAAAGCCGGTGAGTTTTATTCCCGTGGTGATGGGTGCCTACTTTGCAATGGAGCATCTCAATCTTTCGGGAAACCCGGAAATTTTCGCAGACCGGCTGGTCCGCTCCCTCATTGTATTCGTTATCTTCTGGGGTCTAGTCAGGCTGGTTCAACCCCTTTCAATGTTGTTGCGAGGCCTGGAAAAGGTTTTATCAACATCCATGGTGGAATGGTTCATCAAGGCTGTCCGCATTGCGTTCATCTTCATCGGCGGTGCCACGATACTGGAGATCTGGGGCATCAAGGTCGGACCCATTATCGCGGGGCTCGGTCTCGTGGGGGTGGCCGTGGCACTGGGGGCCCAGGATCTTTTCAAAAACCTTATTGCAGGGATTCTGGTGCTTGTGGAGAAACGGTTCCATCCGGGGGACTGGATTCTCGTTAAAGGTGTGGTGGAGGGGACCGTCGAGACCATCGGGTTTCGATCCACCGTGGTCCGCAGATTTGACAAAGCCCCGGTCTATGTGCCCAACAGCAAACTTTCGGATGACTCACTCATCAATTATTCCGCCATGACCCACCGGCGGATTTACTGGATCATCGGGGTGGAATACCGAACCACCGTCGAACAGCTCAGGATAATCCGGGACCGGATCGAAGCCTATGTCATCGAATCGGAGGCATTCGCCCATCCACCCGAGGTCCCCACTTTCGTGCGCATCGACCGTTTCAGTCACTCTTCCATCGACATCATGCTCTACTGCTTTACCCGCACCACGGTATGGGGGGAATGGCTCGAAATCAAGGAACAGCTCGCCTACAGGATTAAGCAAATCGTGGAAGAAGCCGGAACGGGTTTCGCCTTTCCCAGCCAGTCCGTGTATGTGGAATCCCTTCCGAACGAAGCCCCGGAGGTCTTTGTACCACCTGAGAAGCAAACTACTAAAACTGCACTTTGACACAAAAACCCCGATGGCCTATACTGCATCAGTTTGTGAGATTCCGCTATGAGATGCCGGGATTTAGTGCGGGGCTCCGAAGCGTCTTGATTACCACAAAAAAGATACAGCGCAAGAACGGGGAAATTTTGATGGTGTCCCTTCACGATACGGTCAAGGAAATATTTGAAATTTCGGGGTTCAACACCATTATTCCGATCCATGCATCTGTGGATGCAGCGCTTGAAACCGCTTGAGAAAAGAAAAAATTGAATGCAGGTTTTAATACCTTATCACCTGGTTTTCTGTCACAAAAGACAAGAAGTTCATTGGCTGAAAGACCTTAAACCTTAAACCTTAAACCTTAAACCTGCGGCTCTGCCGCCTTAGGTATTAAGGAACGGTTTCAGACCATGGCGAAAATCAGGCTCCCCGCCAAAATGGAACACCTTGAAGAACTTCTTGATTTTGTTGACAACGAGGCCCATAAGGCAGGGTTTTCGGCGCGGCGTATTTCGGAAATTCGACTGGCTGCGGAAGAAGTCATGGTCAATATTTCTTGTTACGCTTACCCGGAGACGGATGGTGATGTGTTCGTCAGTTGTTTTGTGGCGGAAGGTTTTTTTGTTCTGGAAATTCTGGACAGCGGAACCCCTTTTAACATCGTGGCGGCTCCCGGTCCGGATGTCGGCTCGTCGTGTCTGTCGGAGCGTTATGTGGGGGGCCTTGGAATCCATTTTGTAAAGGAAATGGCAACTGAAACACGGTATGTTCGGGATAAAGGGCAGAATCGGTTAACGCTGATTTTTGGAAAATATCGTCAAGCGCAGATCCTGTTATGAAAGGAATGGAAAATAACCGTCGTAGAATGGGCGTTGGATGAAAAGATAACAATCAATCACCTTGAATGATGGTGCAAATCGCTTTAACCCAGACTTTCTGGCATGGGGCCGACCTTCATCTGTTCTATGTGCGCCATTGTCGTTTCCCCTTAATTAGTGCCCGAACGAAAATACGGAAATAAAGTTTTCCATCTTTGAATTGATGCTTACAACTCTGTGAAAGGGTATGATCTTTTCGACTTAAAACTTAAAACCGTGCCTGAACGGCTTTTTCGTTCAGGCACTAATTAAACAGGCTCGGTGAAATGCTGAAGTTCTTTGATGAGCCTCGGAATCAGTTTGCGAACAGCCCCTTCTTTTTCATACGTGCTGACTGAGAAAAATTCTTTTGAACCCGCAAAGCCCGGGTTCATCGCGGGAATTTGCGCCTGGAGATTGGGCGACAGGGTTTCGAATCGGGTGATCATTTCCACCAGGGGAATCTCTTCTCCGGGATAATGCGCCAACCAACCCAGCCGTTTCATGCAGTCATAGCGAATACGGTCCAGCAAAAAAAGATACCGGTCAATCACCCGCATTTTGTTTTGGGGTGACAGTTCATTGAATTCAAATCCCGATCCCAGGTGATTGAGGCCCATAATCAGATCGTAAAGATAAAAGGTGCTTTTGTCTTGACCCTGCGCCAGAAATGAAAGGGTTTCAAGGGAAATATGACCCAGGCAGGTCTCCGGGGTAAAGTCTTCCTTAAACCGGCTTTTCCAATTTCGAAAAGCCTTTTTTGCCAATAGTTGGGTTTTTCCTTCTTTCAGACTGATCACTTGCGTCATGGTTTACCGGCCTTTAAAGCAAGGTTTTCGTTTTTCCATGAACGCCCATTTTCCTTCCTGTAAATCAAGGAAGCCCTCATAATTCGACATTCCTTGTCCAACATTCGACTTCATCTGGGCCATGACCACCCTTTCGCGATGACTGTAATCCTCGATTTTTGTTTCGTTTTGGTAAAGGCCCGTCTGGGCCAGGACAAAAAGAGCTTCTTCCACTTGAGATGGAGACATCTCCAACAAAAGCCATCCGCCAGGGTACAAAAATTTCGGCGCCCGACCCATGATTTCCTTCAAGAAATCCATGCCGTCTTTTCCACCATCCAGCGCTGACCTCGGTTCATAACGTTCAACCTCCGGGAGAAGCCCCTGGATTTCGTGGGTACATACATAGGGCGGATTGGACGCAATCAGATGAAATACCGGTTTTTCAACCATTAAGGGCTCGAAAAGGTTCCCCCGAAGAAATGTTATTCTGTCTGATACACCATGCTCCTGAGCGTTTAAACGGGCCAAACCAAGGGCTTCCCCGCTGATGTCTGTTGCAAGGATAAGGGCTTCAGGAACCTCTTTTGCCAATGTGACAGAGATGACACCGCTGCCGGTTCCCAGATCCAGTACGCGCAAGGGGGTTTCAGAGAACGTCCCTGCCAGCGTTATGGCCTGCTCTACAAGAATTTCGGTTTCGGGTCTGGGAATCAGGACATGGGGATTAACCCTGAATGCAAGGGACCAGAACTCCTGGACGCCGGTAATGTATTGCAGGGGTTCATGTTTAAGCCGCCGCCTGATGAGATTACGATAACCGGAGACCTCCTCTTCGGTAAGCGGTTGATCAAAATTGAGATATAGCGATATCCGTTTAACGTGAAGCTGGTAAGCCAGGAGCACCTCAGCGTTGAGGCGGGCGCTTTCGATCCTTTTCTCTACCAGATAAGCGGTTGCTGTCTCAAGCAGTGCTTTGATACACCACGTCCGGAGGGTCATGACAGCGCTTGCACCGAGGTCTTTGAAAAATGTTCAATTTCGTTCAAAATCAAGGCGCACGAGGATTTTAACCGGAGGAATATATTTAATATTTCGAGGATTAAAATCCGAATGCAGCGCGGAGATTGGGCGAAAGGGGATGTTTTGCAAAGGTCTCGCATGGGGATCAATTGCCGCCGGGATTCTTGAGGGCTTCCGTCTGAAAATGGGTAATCAGCGGCTCAATGATGAGGTTCAGATCTCCCTGAAGAAAGTCCTCAAGTTTGTAAAGTGTCAGCCCGATGCGATGATCGGTGACCCGCCCCTGGGGAAAGTTATAGGTCCTGATCCGTTCACTCCGGTCGCCTGTGCCAACAAGAGTTTTACGTTCTTCGGAAATTCGTGAATTCTGCTGGGCTGTCTCAAAATCCAGCATGCGGCTTCTGAGAACTTTCATGGCTTTTGCTTTGTTCTTGTGCTGAGATTTCTCATCCTGGCATGTGACCACCAGACCGGTGGGAAAGTGGGTAATTCGAACGGCTGAATCGGTTGTGTTCACGTGCTGCCCCCCGCATCCGGATGAACGATACACATCGATCCGAAGGTCCTCGGGCTTGATTTCCACGTCCACTGCCTCAGCCTCCGGGAGCACCGCCACGGTGACTGCTGATGTGTGTATCCGTCCCTGAGCCTCGGTCTCGGGCACGCGCTGAACCCGGTGGACCCCGCTTTCATATTTGAGGCGGCTGAACACCCGGTGACCCTCCACCAGTAAAATGACCTCTTTAAGGCCGCCGATGCCGGTCATGTTCTGGGACAGAACTTCAGTCTTCCAACGCCTCAACTCCGCATAGCGGTTGTACATTCTGAACAGATCCGCCGCGAACAGGGCTGCCTCATCTCCACCGGTGCCAGCCCTGATCTCAAGCAGAATATTCTTTTCGTCGTTTGGATCTTTGGGAAGCAGCAGTACTTTGAATTTGTCTGCCACCTTTGCCAGGCGAGATCCCAGCACGTCGTTCTCTTCTCTAGCCAGTTTCTTTATCTCAGGATCCGGATCTTCCAGAAGGGATCGGGTTTCAGCAATTTCATCCTGAAGGGCCTGATGCTCACGCAGAACCGCAATGATCGGCGCCAGGACACTGTGCTCTTTTGCGTACTCCCGGTAACGCTTCTGGTCTTGAATGATCTCCGGTTTCCCCAGAAAAGTTTCCAGTTCATGGTAGCGGTCTTCGGTTTCCTTTATTTTTTCAAACATTTCCATGAAATCAGTATCTCTTTTCCCCCGACACCTTAACCCTTACACCTTATGCCTTATTATACTTGGCGTATTTCTGTTTGAATCGTTCTATTCGACCAGCCGAGTCAACCAGTTTCTGTTTTCCGGTAAAAAACGGATGACATTGGGAACATATTTCAATGTGAATGTCTTCAACGGTGGATCCGGTTTCAAATTCGCTGCCGCAGGCACAACGCACTGTCGTTTTATGATACTTCGGGTGAATGCCACTTTTCATTTCAATCTCCTCAATTTGTTGATTGTCCCATACCCGGTGTCTGAACGAAAACCAGAACTTTTCGTTCGAGCACTGCCTAATCTATTGGCTCATAGAATCAAGAAACTCTTTATTATCTCTTGTTCCTTTTATTTTTCCAAGTAAAAACTCCATGCTGTCCACAGGTGTCAGGGGCGCAAGCAGCTTGCGAAGAATCCATATTCGGTTGAGATCGGCCTGATCCAGCAAGAGCTCTTCTTTTCGGGTGCCGGAACGATTGATGTCGACAGACGGGAAAACCCGCCGGTCGCTCAACTTTCGATCCAGGTGGATTTCCATATTGCCCGTGCCCTTGAATTCCTCAAAGATCACTTCATCCATTCGGCTTCCGGTGTCAACCAGCGCTGTAGCAATAATGGTCAGGCTTCCCCCTCCTTCTATGTTTCTGGCGGCGCCGAAAAATCGCTTGGGTTTATGGAGGGCGTTGGAGTCGAGACCACCGGACAGAATTTTTCCACTGGGTGGGACAACGGAGTTATAAGCCCTTGCCAGACGAGTAATGCTGTCCAGCAGGATCAGCACATCCCGCTGATGTTCGACCAACCGCTTCGCTTTTTCAATGACCATCTCAGCAACCTGTACGTGGCGCTGAGGGGGTTCATCAAAGGTTGAGCTGATCACCTCGGCATCCACGGATCGGGCCATATCGGTCACTTCTTCGGGTCGTTCATCGATCAGCAATACGATTTTGTGGATGGATTTGTCGTTGCAGGTAACACTGTTGGCGATATTTTGAAGAAGCATGGTTTTTCCGGTTCTGGGCGGGGCCACAATCAGGCCTCTCTGGCCTTTTCCGATGGGCGTCATGAGGTCCATGACCCGGGTGGAGTAATTGTCCGCCTCAACCTCCATCTTAATCCTTTCATCAGGGTAAAGAGGCGTTAGATTGTCAAACAGAATCTTTTCCCTGCTGATTTCAGGATCTTCATGGTTGACCTTTTCCACCTTTAGAAGTGCGAAATAGCGCTCGGATTCTTTTGGGGGCCGGATCTGGCCACTTATGGTGTCACCTTTTCTGAGGTTGAACCGACGAATCTGCGAAGGCGAAATGTAGATATCATCGGGCCCGGGCAAGTAATTGGCGTCCGGGGCTCTTAAAAAACCAAAGCCGTCCGGAAGGATCTCCAACACCCCTTCGCCATATATGAGGCCGTTTTGCGCTGAATGGGCCTGGAGCAACGAGAAAGTGAGTTCCTGCTTGCGCATTCCGGAGGCACCCTCAATCTTAAATTCCTTTGCCATTTCAGTTAATTGACTGATTTTCATTGTTTTTAGTTCTACAAGATTCATGGTCGATCTCCGTTAGAAAGTTTAGGGGGTGCCTAAGCTTAGACAATTTTTGAATGGTTAAACGATATGTGAATTATTGAAGGTTTCTCAGCAGAATAGTAATGGAATTTCTTCGAACATCCAGCCTCACCGAATCTCCCAAAGAAAGGAATTAATTTATCTGCGAACCTATAGCGTTTTTTTTTCGTCATGTCAAGCATTTGTTGAGGGGGAAATGAACATTGATATTCAACGCGGTGAGCACCTGTAACATGTCTTCGGGGAAAGTGGATTCAAATTCCATATAGATTTTTTCCTTCGGATGAACAAAACCGATGCGTGCGGCGTGAAGCATTTGTCTTTTCACCGCAGCTACCAGAGCAGGGTTTTGTTTCAAAAAACGTCTTTTCAGAGCATCGGGTCCACGACCATAAACCGTATCCCCCACCAGGGGATGCCCCAAATGAGAGAAATGAACACGAATCTGGTGTGTTCTTCCTGTTTTAATGGTGACAGACAAAAGGGAAAACCCCTCTTTACAATCAGCAATTTTTTTCCACAGGGTCAGCGCGTTTCGACCGCCGCTTTTGGTGACCGCCATCTTTTTTCGACGAACGGGATGCCGGGAAATGGGCAGGTCAATCCTCCCGCTTTCATGGGAAATTATGCCATAGGTCAGGGCAATATATTCTTTTTTGATGGTTCCATTTTTGAATTGCTGCGCAAGGGCTTGATGGGCCATATCGTTCTTGGCAACGACCATGAGTCCGGAGGTATCTTTATCAAGCCTGTGAACAATGCCGGGCCTGAGTGTTCCCCCAATGCCTGAAAGATCCCCACAATGTTTCAAGAGGCCGTGAACCAGGGTGCCCGATAAATGTCCGGGCGCGGGGTGAACGACAATGCCGGGCGGTTTGCAAAGAACAATGACCCAAGCGTCCTCAAACACAACGGAAAAAGGGACTTCCTCAGGAACAAGCTCCAGGGTCGATGGTTTGGGAACGGTCAGGGAAACCTGATCCCCGGTTTTTAGTTGATGGCTCGGTTTTGTGTGTGCATCATTAACCCGAACACAACCGCTTCGAATCAAAGCCTGTATCCGTGATCGGGATAAATCTGAATGGTTATGGGAAAGAAAAAGGTCCAGCCGGGTACCGTGAGCACCGTCAGGAACCGTATGAGAAAAATCGCTGTCACTGGTGTTGTCGTTCACTGTCAAAGTTGATGGCGCCGTAAAAAGGATATCTCAGGTTTGAGCAGCGCTTATTCGATGGTTTCAGGAAAAATCCGGTCCAGATCGCTTTCCACTTGCGTTTCGGTAATTTCTTTTGCCAGGGAAATTTCTTTAACCAGCAGGGTTCGGGCGGTATCCAGCATTTTCCGTTCACCGAAAGAAAGTTCTTTATCATACCTTAAAATCAACAGGTCACGATAAACTTCAGCCACTTCAAATACCGATCCGGTCTTGATTTTCTCCATATAGTCCCGGTAACGACGATTCCAGGTCTGACTATCAAGTATGACGTCCCGTTTTTCGAGAATGGAAAACAGTTTGGGCAGTTCCGTCTTGGCGATAATATCTCTCAGACCCACGTGATCCACATTGGTGGTTGGAATCATGATGATCATATCGTTGTCGAGAATACGCATGACATAGAAATCCTGTGTGCAACCTGAGATTTCCCGGGATTCTATTTTTTCAATAACGCCGACGCCATGGGCGGGATATACGGCCAAATCACCTACCTGGAACATCTAAACCTCCGTTGGTATAAAAAACCTTTATAAACATCCAGCCCGTTGCTGCAGCCCACCTGAGCAAAAATAAATCACTTTCACCCAGGGGGCTGTCAGCAAAGGGCTTTTTGTTTACGGGTTAATGTTCACTTTTTTATCAACCGAAGATCAAAGAAGCCGCCGGAAGGATGGGTGCAATAACCAGCGAAACCACCGACATCAATTTGATCAGGATATTCATGGCCGGTCCGGAGGTATCCTTGAATGGATCGCCTACGGTATCGCCGACCACTGCGGCTTTATGATTATCGGAGCCTTTCCCACCAAAGTGGCCTTCTTCAATGTACTTTTTAGCGTTGTCCCAGGCGCCGCCGCCGTTGGACATGAACAACGCCAGGAATGCGCCCATGACCGTGGCGCCGATGAGCACGCCGGCTAAAGTCTCCTTACCCAGGAGAAAGCCCACCAGAACAGGGGTCAACACGGCGATGAGGCCGGGTTTAACCATCTCCTTCAAAGCGGAGTTGGTGGCGATGGCCACGCAGGTGGTCGAGTCCGGCTTGACGCCTTCTTTTCCTTCCAGAAGCCCCGGGATTTCCCTGAACTGACGCCGGATTTCCTCCACAATGGCAAATGCCGCTTTGCCCACGGAGGTCATGGTGAGGGCCGCGCAGGTCATGGGCACCATACCACCGATGAACAAGCCGATAATGACCTTTGGATTATCGAGGAGAACCTGCCCGAGGTTGGCGGCCTGAGAATAGGCCACAAACAGGGCCAAGGCAGTGAGGGCTGCGGAACCGATGGCAAACCCCTTGCCGATGGCGGCGGTGGTGTTGCCTAAGGCATCCAGACCGTCCGTAATCTTTCGGGTTTCAGGTCCCAAGCCAGCCATTTCCGAGATGCCGCCGGCGTTATCTACGATGGGTCCGTAAGCGTCCACGGTCATGGTGGCGCCGACAGTGGCGAGCATGCCAACAGCCGAAAGGCCGATGCCGTAAATGCCGCAGGATTCATAACCCACGTATGTCGCAATACAAATACCCATAATGGGGAGCCAGGTGGACTGCATGCCTACCGCGAGACCTGCAATAATCACCGTGGCGGCACCGGTTTCAGACTGACCCGCGATCCGTTTCACCGGAGGTCCGGAAGTATAGTATTCGGCCAGAAGACCGATGGCGATACCGCAGAGCAATCCGGAGACAATGGCCCAGAACGCGCCGAAAGGCATGCCCAGCGATTTGGTGATGATATAGGTAAAAGCAACAAATATAATGGCGGCCACAAAGGTGGTGTACCTTAGAGCGCCTGCCGGTTCGCCTTTCTGAAAAATTTTGATGGAAAATACACCGAAAAATGAGCTGATCAATCCGGCGGTGACCACCAGGATCGGCATGGCCATGTATTTCAGTTTAATGGCGGTTTCCTCCAGCCCTTGCAGGATGGGGAACTCTTTCAGAAATTCAGGGGTAATGGCCATGGTAGCGCCGATGGCGATGGTAGCGATGACGCTTCCCACGAAAGATTCGAAAATATCCGCGCCCATTCCGGCAATATCACCCACATTGTCGCCCACGTTATCGGCGATGACGCCGGGGTTTCTGGGATCGTCTTCGGGAATACCCGCTTCCACTTTACCCACCAGGTCGGCACCCACATCCGCCGCTTTGGTATACACGCCGCCGCCCACACGTGCAAAAAGCGCGATGGAGCTGGCGCCCATGGCAAAACCGTTGATATACTGAGCGGTGGAAGGATCCCCACCGTATACCCAGAACCAGATGCCCAATCCGAGGAGCCCCAGTCCGGCCACGGCCAGACCCATGACGGAACCTGAAAAATAGGAAATATTCAGGGCCGCAGCCTGTCCATGTTTATTGGCGGCTTCCGCCGTTCGCGAGTTTCCGCGAGTGGCGGCCGTCATGCCCGAAAAACCGGCCAGCATTGAAGCCAGGGCGCCGGTAATGAAGCAAATGGCGGTTTTCCAGGCGATGCCCCAGCCCAGAAGGATAAATACGATACCGATAAAGACGATTAGAACCGTATATTCTCTCTTCAAAAACGTCATGGCGCCAGTGTGAATGGCCTCTTCCAATTCCTGCATCAGTGGATTGCCGTTCGGCTGCTTTTTGACATAATTATAAATCAGCCAGGCAACAAACAAACTAAAAATCCCTACAAAGGGCGCTAATGTAGTCAATCCTTGCATCACTTCTTCCTCCTTAAGTTATTAATCTCCGGCAATTGATATGGTTCATTGCCGCTTCGACCCCTTCCAAAACAAACAGTTGGGATGCCTTTACAGCCATCCCCATGATTTCTTCCGCGAGTTTCTTTTCGTCATCATAAAAACGACCTAACACATAGTCAGCCACGGCCTCCCCGTGGCGCGGCCTGCCGATGCCGATTTTGACCCGCGAAAATTCTGAACTTCCTAAAAGATGAATGATGGACGATACACCTCTATGGCCACCTGCACCACCACTTTTAACAACCTTGATCTTTCCCAACGGCATGTCCAGATCATCGTGTATGACCAGCAGTTTTTTTGTTTCCAGATCGTAATGGCGGATGCAGTCCCTGACCGATTCGCCGCTCTTGTTCATGAAGGTCAGGGGGCAAAGAAGGACGATGGGTTTACCCCGGAAATCAACCAGGGCATGCTTTGAGCGAAAAAAAATGCTTCTGAGGGTCACCCCAAGCGATTTCCCCCACTGCTCAACAGCTTCCAGCCCTATATTATGCCTGGTATGTTCGTATTGTGGCCCGGGATTGCCAAGGCCTGCAATCAGGTACAAGTTTCCCTTTTAAGGTCCACCCCCTTTCCCTTATTTTTTTGTTTCTTCGGCGGGTTCTTTCCCTAAACCGTCCGCTTCTTCTTTTACTTCACCTTCTTCACCTTCTTCACCTTCTTCACCTTCTTCAAGTTCTTCCTCAATCATCGCGGAACCCTTGATGTTGACGACGGCAACGGTCAGGTGTGCCTCATCCGTGGTACGGATGCCTTCCGGGAGCGCCAGATCCCCGATCCGGACCGTATCTCCCACATCGAGATCCGAGACGTCCACCTCCAGAAATTCGACCAGTTTGTCGGGAAAACAGACGATGCCCACCTCTCTTCGGATCTGCTGCAGAACGCCCCCCTCTGCGGTGCCTATGGGCGTATTGATCAGGTGGACAGGAATGGCCAATGTCAATTCCCTGTCATTGGAGATTTCATAAAAGTCCGCATGCAAAAACGTGTTTTCCAGGGGATCAATGGTCAATTCCTTGACCATCACCTTTTTGGTTATCTCACCCTGATCGGTCTGAATGTTGAGGTCTAAAATAGCATTTTCACCTTTACCGGCCTTTTCAAGGCCTGAAAGATGGGCATATTCAAGGGTCAGCATAACGGGGTCAACACCCGGGCCATAAAAAATTGCGGGGACCTGGTTGTTCTGCCTTAATCTTCTGGCTGCACCTTTTCCTGTTTCAGTCCTGACGCGGGCAGCAAGGGTTAATTGATTCATTGGATCTTATTACCTCCGGCATTAATAAAATTTTTCACAAAGTATTGCAGCCTGTCATTACAGGCATACGTTCCATGGCTACACGAACAGCGTGCTGACCGAGTTTGAATCATGAACTCTTTTGAGAGTTTCTCCCAGAAGCTCAGCGATGGAAAGCTCAATTATTTTGGGGCACGCAACACCCGCTTCGCTCAGCGGAATGGTATTGGTAATCACCAAACTGTCAATGGGAGAATCTTCGATTCTTTTGATGGCGGGCCCCGAGAGGATCGGATGGGTGCAACAGGCAAATACGGCGGTGGCACCCCTTTCTTTGAGCGCACCGGCGGCCTGGGTCAGGGTTCCCGCAGTGTCAACCATGTCGTCCAGAATGATCGCCGTTTTGTCCCTCACTTCGCCGATGATGTTCATGGCCTCAGCAACATTCGGCGTCACCCGTCGCTTATCGATGATGGCCAATGAGGCTGAAAGCCGCTTGGCAAAAGCCCGCGCCCGTTCAACCCCCCCGGCATCGGGAGAGACAATCACCAGGTCCCCATTTGTATTATTCTGGATGTATTTCAGCAGGATGGGCGCTGCAAAGATATTGTCAACGGGAATATTGAAATATCCCTGAATCTGACCCGCATGGAGATCCATGGCCACCACCCGATGGGCCCCGGCCGTGGTAATAAGATCCGCAACCAGCTTGGCACTGATGGGCACCCGGGGTTTGACTTTTCGGTCTTGCCGACTGTAACCGTAGTAGGGAATCACAGCCGTGATCCGTTCAGCAGAAGCCCGCCTCATGGCATCCATGATGATGAGTAGCTGCATCAGGTTGTCGTTTACCGGGGTGGAAGTGGACTGGATGACAAAGACATCACGTCCCCTGATATTTTCACCCAGTTCAACCCGGGTCTCACCATCGCTGAATGTTTCGGCAAGGATTTCCCCGGGGCGGATACCGAGGTACTGACAAACCTCGAGGGTCAATGCAGGATTGGAAGTCCCACCAAATAGTTTTATATCTTGGTACAATACCGACTCCTCACAATTTATTACGAACGATCAGGTACTCCACAACTATAATGGCTGGGGTGGGAGGATTCGAACCTCCGAATGCGGGCACCAAAAACCCGTGTCTTACCACTTGACGACACCCCATAAATTAATTCCGGCCACCACAAAAACCCGGCCTAAAGCTGCGGAGTCAAGAGCTGTTTTTGCATGGAGGGCACAGGGTCTTGATTCAAAAACACCGAAAACGCTGGGGCCGCTCCCTGACATCAAAGCGCCGATGGCGCCAGCATCCATCAAGGATCGCTTTATTTCCCTGATAATGGGGAACCTGGCGATAGTAACCCGCTCCAGATCATTCTCCAACAGACGACAGACTTCCATCGGCATTCTTTCTAAATTTCTGATTGTATAATAACAATCGTCAGTTGTCAACTCAAATTCCCGTTTGTCTTCTTTCGGTACCGCAAAAGACGGTTGGTCCAGGGCTTCGTAGACCTTAGCGGTTGAAACAGAAATATCAGGCATAACAATGAGGTACGACAATGATGGCCATTTTTGGATCGGTGCGAGTATTTCACCGATGCCGTGAGCGATGCAGGGTGCCCGCTGCAGAAAAAAGGGCACATCAGCACCCAGTTTCAACGCCAATTCCGCCAAAATCTTCGGAGAGAGCGGCTGAGAGGCGCAAAGGATTTCGTTCAGGGCCATAAGCACGGCAGCCGCATCGCTGCTACCCCCGCCAAGACCGGCGGCGACAGGAATCCTTTTGGTGAGGGCGATGGAAAGCCCCTTGCGCCAGCCGATCCGGGAAAAAAAGGATTGGGCCGCACGCCAGACCAGATTTTCGGCATTTGCC
>JAFCZI010000235.1 GCA_019314425.1 Deltaproteobacteria bacterium
AGTAGCCCCCCCTTTGCCCCTATACTCGTCCAGCACTGCGTGCGGATCCGGATAGTAGCCCTGCCGAAAAGATAATAAAAGCCGTGAAGGACACCCCATAAAACGAATGTCCAATTCGCTCCGTGCCATAATCCGCATAGAACAAAAACAATCAAGATATTTCTGCGCCAGCGTGAAGGCCTGCGCCTGTTTCCCCCAAGAGGAATATAAAGGTAATCGCGAAGCCAGCGGGTCAGCGTCATGTGCCAGCGTCTCCAAAAACCCGCTATATTCCGTGCAAAATATGGAAAATTAAAGTTTTGTGAAAGTTCAATTCCAAAAACCCTTCCACAACAGATTGCCATATCTGTGTATCCGGAAAAATCACAATAGATTTGCAGGGTATAAAACCATGCGGCAAGAATAAGCGTTTGCCCGGAAAAGTCATGCGGATGGTTGAAAACCATATTGACGTATATCCCCAATCGATCGGCAATCACCGTCTTTTTGAAAATGCCCCATAACAGCAGCCTTAGGCCTGAGAATATCCGTTCCGCGTCAAAGTCAGCTTTTCGTTTTAATTGCGGGAGTAAATGGGAGGCCCTTTCTATCGGTCCGGATATCAGCTTTGGGAAAAAAGCAAGGTAAAGAGAAAAAACGCCAAAATGCCTCTCCGGCGTTTGGTTGCCCCTATAAACATCCAGGCTGTATGAGACTGCCTGAAGAGTAAAAAAAGATATACCCAACGGAAGAAGGATTTCAAGGTGGGGGATATGGTATGGGAGGTTGAAATATGAAAGCAGTGTTTCCAGGGATTCGTTGGCAAAATTGAGGTATTTATAGAAGCAAAGAAGCCCGAAATTGGATACAATCGATATGAGTAAAAGGATCTTTTTCTCTCTTTTTCCTGAAAACCTGTCCATCAAAATGGCTGTAGAATAGGTAATCATGGTGCAAAACAAGAGCACAAAAACATATCCCACTCGCCATTGCATATAAAAAAAATAGCTCGCCCCAAGCAGAAAAAAGCATCTCATGCGTTGGGGAAGAACAAAATATACAAGGAATGAAACTAAGAAGAATATGTAGAATTCAAGCGAAAGAAAGGACACGGATTAGGATCCTATTTGAAGGGTCTTGTTGTTTCTATTGGATGTTTTGTGTGTGATACAAGCCTGTTCCGCGCCCCTATGGCATTGTCATATATCTTCATTAGTGCCTTGTGATTAACGCTATCTGTATATTTTTGTTCAAATTCATCATGTACTCTCTTAGCCATTACAGCCAGATTTTCAGGATCTTCCCATAATCCTTTTACAACCTGAAGGAGATTCGTCGGATCACCAGGAGAAAACAGTCTGCCGGTTTTATTCTCCGCGATGATGTCCGGGAGTGAACCAATACGTGAGCCTGCCACGGGTACGCTCAAGGCAAAGGCCTCCCGGATTACCATGGGAAACCCCTCAAACCACAACGACGGCAAAACAAGGAGCCGCGCCCGAGCCATTTTTTTTTGCGTCTGTGAAAAGGGTATCTGCCCGCGAAAATGTATTTTACGGTTTAGATTCGCCTTGTCCACCATTTTTTCCAGTTCTGCCCGCTGGGGCCCATCTCCTATTATTTCAAGGATTGGGGCGCTATGCCCCCATTTTTGCCACGCATCCACCAGAACATGAACACCTTTTTCCAGCCCCAATCTTCCCACAAAGATAATCCTGGCTTCACGATCTTTCCATGGGATGGGCGCCGGAGGGTCCGGATAAAAATGGGGCTTTATATACATCCTCTCTTCCGGCAGGCCCCCGTCTGCCATTTTTCTCTTTTGAAATTCAGTAAGGGCAATGAAGGTATCCACATCCCTCTTCCATGTCCCGAGTCTTTTGTGAAGGGAAATCATTGCGGCCATAGGAACGGTCGCTAATCTGGAGTTGCGATAGCATCCATATTTCATGGCAGGAACTACACTGTCTTTTTCAAGGCACTCAACGCAGGGGATGCTGTTCCGCATGGGGATGCCCGCAGCGCAAAAGATTCGGTAATTATGCAGGGTAAGAACCGTGGCGGTATTCAGACCACGGGCAGCGCAGAAAACAGCCGGAGAGAGAAGCGGAAATGTGTTGTGAACATGCATGATATCCGGTCTTTCACGTTCCAGAACACGACGAATGCCTCTCGCACAAAAGGGATTCCACGGAGTGCTGAAGGCGCCCCGCAGCACCCCGGATAAGCCATTCTCCCTGATTTCGTCGCTGTGTCTGGTAAACTCTAAAATCTCATGGCCATGCCCTTTCAACAGTTCCCGTTCCGCCAGATACGCCGTGTTTTCCCCGCTCGGGGCCGAAGAACCATAAAAATTGTGAACAAGAAGTATCTTCATGTGGTGCAGAAATCTCTTAGACGCCGTTTCGAGGCTTTTGAAAAATGCTCAATTTTGTTCGGATACTCTTTACCCCCGTCATCCGTCCTCTTTCCCAATTCCTCTTTCCTATCTCCTGTCTTCTTTCTTCTCTAATCCCTCAGTCCTTTCCAAAAAATCGCTTGCCATCCTACAACTTCCGTAGTACATTATTCGTATGATTCGATCATGGGCAGTTAGTCGCTCTCGACGCTTTTATGAAGAAGGCAAAACATCCAAATTTCGCGGGATGAATGCAGATGCTGCTGAAGACTTATTAGCCGCTCTTGATGCTGCGGAGTCTCAATGACCTAAGCCCTTTAAAGAGCGTTGGCCTACACAAGTTGTCCGGGGACAGAGCCGGGCAATGGGCGATGACAGTAAACGGGCCATGGCGCATCTGTTTTCGCTTTAAAGGCGGTGATGCATTCGATGTTGAAATTACGGACTACCACAGGGGGTGAAATTATGAAACCGATTCATCCGGGACGTATTCTTAAACGTGAAATTACAGCACGCAAACTTTCGGCCAATAAACTGGCTCTGTCATTGCGTGTCCCTTCAGGGCGTATCACACAAATTCTCAACCAGAAACGGGGTATTAGTGCGGAAACAGCGCTCCGTCTATCTCAGTATTTTGGAAACAGTGCTCAGTTTTGGATGAACCTTCAAGCCAGATACGAGCTTGCAGTCGCTGAACGTGAGATAGGTTCAAGAATTTCTGCCGAGGTGGAACAGGCTGCTTGAAAAATCTATCTTCTCTCTCATAATTCCTCTTTCCTCTATCCCATCTCCTCTTTTCTCTCTTCTATTTCCTCTATCCGTTCCTTCCCCCATTGCAGCATACCCCAACCCAAGAAACGTAAACTGAAGATTACCGAAAAACGAGGCATACACCATAGTATTGTCGGTCATCATCATCATGGCCATGATCACAAACGAGAAGGCCCCTGCAAAAAACAGCGACCTGGTCTCTCCCTTGGCAGATCTTGCCATTCGCCAGGCGTGAAAAGAGGCTATTATGATAGAGAAAGCGAACATTCCTGTCCCCAATATGCCCATATCATAAAGCGTGAGCAGCCAGTCGTTGTGGGGGTATGAATGTGCTATGCCTATTATTTTCCCTGTAAAGATTTCTCCCGCACCGGTGCCCCGCCCCAGCCAGGGCCTCCGTTTGATTTTTGACTCAAAAGCCTTCCACATTGCAAACCGCCCACTATCAGCCATCTTGCCTTCCATGGCGTCCGATATTTTACCTTTGTCTGAGTAAAACATCTTTTTTTGAACACGGGGGGAGTAAAACAGCGCGGAGCCAATAATCAGCCCGAGGATCAGAAAGGTAATCCTCTTATCCAGTCTCAGGGGGGCGAAGGTGAAAGGGAGGGTAAGCCCTGCGCACGCGATGGCAGTTCGGGTCATAGCATAAATGGGTAATGCGGCCATCAGCGCCCACCAGTAAAGACTCAGGTGTTTACCTTCCGCATACTGAGCGGCAAACAGACAGCAAAGGAGCAGCGCAGTCATAACCTCTGCCGCAAGACCGGTTACCGAAGGGATCTTGCCGGTTAAAAGCAACCCTGTCTTAAAAGCGGCAATTATTATAACGGCAATGGCAAACCATTTCATAACCCTGAAAAACCCTGCCACCTGTGAGGCGCTTACGTTGGATGTTGACACGGCCACGCCCACCACAATCGGACAAATCAACTGGACGGTTCTTTGAAGAGAAGGATATTTGGAAACAGAGAGGTATATGACAAGGAGCAATACCCAGGGCATCCATATCCACAAGGGGAATCTGATTTGCCCGGGATTTCGGATAATGGTAAACGTGGCAAAAACCAACGGGATGACCCATGAAAGGCCCGACACCCTGAACCCGAGCACACCCTTGCCGCCCATGCATGCAAGACCCGTGGCGATGATTATTACCCATACCATACCCGGCAGGGCGGCTGTCTCTTCAT
>JAFCZI010000236.1 GCA_019314425.1 Deltaproteobacteria bacterium
TTGGGAAATCACTACGTCTTGCATGCAGAGATTGTCAACCGGGCGTAACCAGGATATAGGGGCTGTATTTCGCATCGAACGCATCGGCTTCTACAGATTCAATTTCATCGCTGAAATCCTGCCAAACCCGTGTCAAAGCGTCGTTCAGTTTTTTTGAAGTACCGTCCGTAGAATCCGGATCCGGCGCGGAAAACGCCTTCAGGAACCGTTCTTCAAAACCGAACATCCGGTAGGGAGGCGCGCTGTCCCCCGCCTGGAGAAGTTTTAAAAAGGCTTTTGCCTGTTTGAGGGAAAGGGCTTTGAAGCCCGGTTTCAACGCCAGCAGTTCACGCGCCCACAAGGTGAACAGCAGCTGATAAAAGGTTAAATGAAATGAACCGGAATCCGGCGAATCCAGAGGATACGTCTCGGTCAGAACCGCCATGAGGCGATCCAGAACCTCCAAGGAATCTAAGACCTTGTCCGTGGATGACAATTCCGGCAGAGATTTAAAATCCCTGAAACCGCTCGGTGATTCCTCCCCACAGTAAAACAGGGGTCGCCTTTTCAAAAGACCCGCGAGCGCGCCACCCCACGCCTCTCCCCAGAAGGACGGTTCCAGACCTGCTTCATGGAACCAGCAACCCTTCAACCGCAGCTCCGCCTTCCATTTCAGGCTCAAAGCCAACCCGAAACCCGCGCGAAACAAAGAGACAAGGGGGTTCATCCTGAGTAGACTTTCAGCGGTGTCCGTATCCTCGTGGCACCGCTCTTTCAAAATCAAATTCAGGTATCCGGCCGCCTGCAGCTGAATTGCCTGAAGATCGTCCATATCCCGGTTCACGAGACCTTCGGCCGATAGAATCTGGTTACAAAGGCCGGCAAATTCCAGACGAATGCGATCCAGAAGTTTTTCATCTGACAGGTTCGAGATGGTTTTCGTCAACAGGTTCCGCCCCCGAACGGCCTGAAGCGGCCACCGGGGAGCAACCCCGGCATCTTCCAAGATGGCGGTCGACCGGGTACTCGCATCTTGTTTTTTCGTTTTCAAACGCTCCGGGTTCAGCGGGGCGTAAACCGCGATGGCCTCCTCTCTGGGTAGAAAGCCATGCTCCGCCAGTCGAACATTTCTGTTGCGGTACATGTCCTCTTCAAGTTCCGCCGGCAGTACCCCGGCCACCCCCGTCAGAAGCGCCTGGTATTTAAGGGTATCCTCGTGGGCCATGGTTCGCAGCAATGCTTGAATGGTTTCCCGCTGATCTTCCTGTACGGGCCGAATATAGAAGAACCCGTCAATGGTGAAAAATTCAGGCCCGGCCTCAAAAACTTCCTCGTCTTCATCCCTTACTTCCACCACAATGCTTCGATAGAGGTAATAGTAGGCAAGCCCCTGCCCATCGGAAAAGAGCCATTGTGTAAATCGCTCGGGATCGGCCGTCAACAACCGCCGGATCCATTGGCCCGTACGGTTCAGTTCCAAGCGATCCTTCTGCCAGGACTCCACATCAAGGGCATATTGCCATTGATCCGTTGATGCCAATTTCATCAATTCGAGCGACTGATCCTCACCCACCTTTTTAACCAGCCACAAAAAATCCTCGCTGGACATGCTTTTGATCAAACGGGGGAGATCAGGATGGTTCAAAACCCTGTCCAGTGCCTTTCTATCCGAAAGGGCGTGCAGGCCGTCCAAAAAGGCGCCGTCAAGGGGCAAAAGCCCGTGATTATTTTCAATATCCAGACCGTTTGACTGTACGCGTTTTTCCAATGTCTCACTCCTCAAAAAAATAGATCCCACCATATCTTTGACAGTAGCAAGACCTTCTCAAAACGTCCTCTTTTTCCCGATTACTGCGTCAGGCGAAAATTTCAATCCTCGAAATATCCGATATATTCCTATGGTTGAAATATTCGCTTTTCTTGTACTCGAACAAAATTGAACATTTTTAAAAGGTCTCGTAGCGGGTCATGGTTACGCTTGATGCCCTCGTAAAAAGTCACGAATCTGTCTATAGATGGCGTTGTAAAAAGTTCCAGATACAAGGCGTAATAGTTTTTCAGGATCGAAGGCATACATGTCGCATATTGAGATTCTGTAAAATCACTGCAACGCAGTAGATGGGACTTTTTACAGCGCCATCACGCTCGACAAAAGGGTAATTGAGCGCAAAAATTGACACCGTCCGTTCAACCCCTGCGATTCTATGCCATTTTTCCGAGAAATACCATGGCTATCTCGCCAAATTTGATGCAGGACAAGGCAACAAATCATGCAGATTCTAATTAAAGTAATCATCCGCGTAGGGGCGCCGCCACGGAAAGATGCGTTTTCTACAGCGCTGCAGGCTTTGTGGACCTCGTGTTTATCGTTCCCTGACATTTCAGGATCTCCTCCTGTCGTTAACGCCTTTTCAACTCAAACCGTACGGGAACCCGGACCCACATTTCCATGGGCCTACCATCGACAGTACCCGGTTTGAATACCCAATTTTTGACCGCCTTCAACGCCGAATGATCCAGGGCATTGTGCCCGCTGGACTTCAAAACCAGCACGTCATCCACCCTTCCCTCATGATCCACCAGGACCTTCAGCAGCACCACACCCTCATGGCCCCTTCTTCGTGCGATCCTGGGGTACTTTGGCCTCGGGTTTCTGGCATACGCCGGAGAAGCACTGACCACTCTGGGACCTGAAAAGGACACCGTTTTTACGTCCGCCGAAGCACTTTTCGGCTGAACAGCGGGGTGATTTTCTGATGTTATCCCCTTATGGGGCGCCGGTACTTCAGGGGCGTCAATTGTTTTTGGTTTTTGCCTGACGCTTTTCGTCTTCTTTTTGGGCTGAACCTTTTTTTTAGGCGCCTGAACCGGCTTTTTCTTGGGAACCGGTTTTTTCCTGAGGGCCGGTTTATGGATCTTCACCGGTGCTTCTTCCGCCGGCGGCTTCACCTTGGAAATCACCTTTTCGGGTTCAGACGGTTGCGGAACCTCCGCTTTCGCAGCCATTTTCACACGCTTTTTCCCATCAGACTTCGGGTTATTGGCCACCAGCGTAAAAGAAAGCGGTTGAGACGTCGGTTTAACAATCTTTTTATGAAAAAAATGACCCCCGAAGCCAAATAAAAGCGCGTGTATGGAAAGGGCCAGGACGGCCGCCCACAAAAACCGTTTCACCTTTTGTTAATGCCCTCCGCCTCCAGGGAAATCTTGCTGATGCCAGCGATTTTGATCTGATCGAGAACATAAAATAAATCCTGGTAAGGCAGGCTTCGATCTGCGAAAAGAAGGACACTGGGATCCCGGTCTTTCTTCGCTTGTTCAGCAAGGGCGTCAGCCAGATCTTCGAGAGGAATCAGTGTGTTGTCCAGAAAAACCGTACCGTCGCTTCTTACCGTGACGGATAAGACCACCTGTTTGTCGATTTTTGCGGTGGATGATTTGGGGAGCGCCACCGGCAGTGCCTTATGCACCGCCATGGACAGCATGGCGTAAATAAAAAAAACCAGCAGCAAAAATACAATATCGATTAGCGGCAGCATCTCGATACGGGGCTTCCGGGCATTTCCCTGACGGATTTTCATGGCTTCAACGGCCCTTGGGTTTTCGAGACACTTGAGATTTTTTCAAAAACGATTTCAAGACTGGTGGCATATTTTTCAATGCTCAAAACGGCGTTTTCAACGCGTGAATTGAAATAGTTATAGGGAAACACCGACAAGATGGCAATCCCGAGACCGGCAGCCGTGGTAATAAGGGCCTGTGCAATACCGCCGGTAACTGCCTGAGGATCTTCGATACCGCCCGCGCCCAATAACTCGAAAGACGTGATAATGCCGATAACTGTTCCAAAAATCCCCATAAGCGGTGCCACGGTGATCATGGTGTCCAAAACCGCCATGTGCCGGCGCATTTGTTTTACTTCCTCGGCAGCAGCCGATTCCATGGCCTTAAGCATGGAAAAATCCCGATGGACGATCCCCGTCACCAATATCCGGATCACATAGTCCCTCGATCCCTGAACCTTTTCCTTCACCCCGTCCCAGTCGCCTTTTCTGCATAATTCCATCACCTCATCCACAAGGTGTGCATTTCGCCGAATATCTTCACGGGCCCAGAATATGAACCGATCAATAATCACCGTAACCGCCAGGATGGAACAGATTAAGAGCGGATACATGACCGGTCCGCCTTTCATAAAAAAACTGATCATATTTTACACCTTGATGGTCTCGTAAAAAACAAGAAGTTCATTGACTGAAGAACTTAGCGCGCTAACGCGCAGGCTTAATCTCACCGCAAAGGCGCAAAGAACGCAAAGGCTTAAAAACAAAAAAATCTTTTCT
>JAFCZI010000237.1 GCA_019314425.1 Deltaproteobacteria bacterium
CTTTCTACGTTCATTGGTCCTTACGGGTAAGCTGAGAAATGCTTGTCGAAAAGGATTGGGGATAGTGAGAAATATGTTTGATAACAACACAATCGAGGACTTGCCGTCGGAAGCTTGATTGGTGTAACTTTTTTGTATTGCACCCACTCTCGGCAACAATCACAAACATTGGTTTTGTGCAAAGTTTTTCCAACAATATCGTCTCTTCTTTCGATACCATTTAGAAAGGGTTCGGCTCTTTTGCGACGACATCTTTTGCTGAAATTTCAGTCTGTTATGATGTTAGGCCAGTTAAAATTCCAGACATATCGGAGACATATTTTGTGGCTGCCTGAAAAATCAAGCACTTGCTGGGATTTTTTTACGTCAGCCAAGGCTGGCTAAAAATAAAAACATTGCTAATTCAATGCGTTATGCTTTACCGCAAAAGAGCCGCACCCATTTAGAAAGCAAGATAATAGTTTTTGCCTGGGTCAATGACGAAGGCACAAAACGCACATATAGGAGTAAAACGGATGCTTATCGGGTATTTAAAAAAATGCTGAACAGTGGACATCCACCTGATGACTGGGATAAACTGCTCAAACAATCAAAATCAGAAGCAGCTCGTCTCAAAAAAGTAATTTCCGATATCTAAACTCACACCCAAGGCTAACCCATAAGGATTGGGTCGATCCGCAACGCGGTCGAACTCAGTACATTTTTTTGACAGCTTTCGACAAAGGCATTAAAAATCAATTGGAATCAAAAAATTCTCCGTTAAATGTCAACGCCATTTCAGGCGCCACACAAAATCCATTGTCCCAACTGAACCATTGGGTTGAGGACGGTTGCCGGACCATGAGGGTCGCGGGTCTTTCAGGGGCCGCCCGCGCCTACGGCTTTGCCCGCTTCCTGGACAATCTGGATAAACCCTGCCTGGTCGTTTTCCCCGAAAAGAAACGGGCTGAACGCTTTTACCGTGAAGTCCGGTTTTTCATGGGTTCTCCCCAAAATGGAAGCCATGACGCCGCCACGCGCCTTTACCGATTTCCGCCCTACGACATGTCACCCCTGACCGGCCTCAGTTCTCACAGTCAACTGATCACCGAGCGAATTAACGCGCTTTACGCGCTCATAACAGAGCCGAACCCTGTGGTGATCACCTCGCTTGAAGCACTTTGCTACAGGGCCATGCCCAAAAGTGCGCTCATCAATGCCCTGGAATATCTGGAAGAAGGGGAAGAAGTGGATCGGGAAGACCTGGTCAGAACCCTCGAAATGAACGGTTACCACCACACTTCAATGGTGGAAGAGAGGGGCGACTATTCCATCAGGGGGGGGGTGGTTGATGTATTTTCCCCGCTGTATCCGTTGCCGGTGCGCCTGGAGTTCTGGGGAGACCGGCTGGAATCGATCCGTCAATTTGATCCCATGAGTCAACGGTCCGAAAACAGCCTTCATGAGTTGATCCTGCTGCCCGCCTGCGAGATCATCAAGGGCAAGAAAAACATTAACCGGGCCAGGTCCATGGGACGACTCCCCGGCCATTACAGTGCCGTCAGCGGTTTTCCCGGCCAGGAAGCCTGGTTGAACCATTTCTATGAACACCCTGACACCCTGATCGGATATTTGCCGGAGGAAAGCATTCTGACGCTGGTGGAACCCGGTTTCCTGGAACCCAAGGCTCGAAAAATAGAAAAGAAATTCGAGAAGGATATCGAAAAATACCGGGAGGAATCCTCGGCCAGGGGAGAACCTTTCCCGGATATTGAAGGGCTTTTTCTCCCCTTTACGATCCTCACGGAGCGCACGGCGAAATATCAGAAAATTGAGTTCTTCGAATTGAATCTGGACCCTGATGACAACGCCGAAAAAGCGTTGGCGTTTGAAGGGCGCTTCGAAATTGAAGATGAACTGGAAATCCGCCTTGCCACCAAAGGCAGGGTTTCCATGGCGCCTTTTGCTCACAAAATAGATGCCTGGATCGCTTCAGGCGCACAGGTGGTGATGACGTGCAGTACCCTGCAGCAGGCCAACCGATTGAAGGAAATTCTCGGCAATTATGATGTGACGGTGGACCGGGTGGTGAAGGGCTGGCACGAAATGAAAAAGGGTCGTGGCCTCACCATTTGTCTGGATCGTCTGGCCAGGGGCTTTGCCTGGCCGGAGCTGGGCCTTTATGTGGTCAGTGAAGACGAGATTTTCGGTACGAGACGGGCCAGTCTGGGACGTCAAAAGAAAAAGCGCCGTCAGGGACTTTCCTGGTCCGCTTTCAGCCAGTTGAAGGCCGGCGACCTGGTGGTCCACGAGGAGCACGGCATCGGCCGCTATATGGGCCTTTCCACCATGGAGATCGCACAACGCACCCATGACTTTATCATTGTTGAATATGCAGCCAAATCCAAGCTGTATCTGCCGGCCGACCGCGTCAGTATTCTACAGAAATATGCCGGGGCTGAGGAAAGAGGTCCGAAACTGGATCAGCTGGGGGGGTACGCCTGGGCCCTGACCAAACAGAAAGCCAAAAACTCCGTCAAAAAGATTGCCAAACAGCTAGTAGAACTCTATGCCCTCAGAAAATACCAAAAGGGGTTCAGGTTTTCGCCGCCCGATCACTATTTCCGTGAATTCGAAGCAGGCTTTGAGCATGAGGAAACGGATGATCAGAGCAAGGCCATTGATGATGTTCTGGCAGATCTTTCATCGGACAAAACCATGGATCGCCTCATCTGCGGCGATGTGGGCTTCGGAAAAACGGAAATCGCCATTCGGGCGGCGTTCAAGGCGGTATCTGATGGAAAACAGGTGGCTTTTCTGGTGCCCACGACGGTTCTGGCGGAGCAGCATTATGACACCTTCAAGAAGCGCATGGTCCCTCATGCCGTCAGCGTGGGGATCCTCAGTCGATTCAAAACCAGAGCGGAACAGACAAAGACCGTTGCAGAAGTCCGGTCCGGAAAAATCAGCATACTGATCGGCACACATCGGATTCTCCAAAAAGATGTGTCATTCGCGGATCTGGGGCTCGTCATTATTGATGAGGAGCAGCGCTTCGGTGTTAAACAGAAAGAAGCCCTCAAAAAATATCGTGCCCTGGTGGATGTGCTGGCCATTACCGCCACCCCGGTTCCCAGAACACTTCAAATGTCCATGATGGGTGTCAGAGATCTGAGTGTCATCGAAACGCCCCCCAGAGACCGGCTGGCCATTGAAACCTATCTTTCGCCCTATGACGAAGCAACCATCAAAAGGGCCATTCACCATGAAGTGGAAAGGGGCGGCCAGACCTTTTTTGTACACAACAAAGTGAAAAACATCGCCCACATGGCCGATCGGTTAAGAAAACTGGTTCCGAAAGCCAATTTTGAAGTGGCCCACGGCCAGATGAAGCCGAGGGAACTTGAAAACACCATGATGCGATTCCTGAGCAGAGAAATCGACGTCCTCGTTTGTACCACCATCATTGAATCAGGCCTGGACATTCCTTCGGCCAATACCATCATTATCAATGAAGCGGATCGTTTGGGCTTGGCCCAGATTTATCAACTGCGGGGCCGGGTGGGACGCGCCAAAGAAAAGGCCTACGCTTACCTGTTGATCTCGAGGGATTCCACGCTCACCAGGGATGCGGAAAAACGACTCAAAGCCCTTATGGATTTTTCCAATCTGGGCGCCGGGCTGCACCTTGCCATGCATGACTTGAAAATCAGGGGGGGTGGCAATATCCTTGGGTTTTCCCAGTCAGGGCATATTTCGGCGGTGGGGTACGAACTCTACCTCAAACTGATCGAACGGGCGGTTACGGAACTAAAGGGAGAGCAATGGCAGGACGAGGTGAACCCCGAAATTAATATCGATATCCCGGCATTTCTGCCCGGCGATTACATACTGGATACGGATATGAGGTTAAATCTCTATCGCCGTCTTTCCGCATTGATTGAAAAATCTGAACTGGAGGAAATGATACAGGAAATTCATGACCGTTTTGGAACCCCGCCTGCCGAAGTCAAAAACCTTCTGGCGTTGATGTCCATCCGTTTGCGCCTGAAGCAGCTTCGTATCAACAAATTGGATATGGGAAAAAACAAGATGATGCTCGGTTTTCTGGAGGACGGTATCCGGAACAGGGAACATCTGGTAACGCTGGCAAACGAGCGTCCCAAACGATTTCGGTTCCTTCCCGACAATAGGCTCACGATCCATACGGGACCGGTCACATTTCCGAAAGATTTTCGAAAAGTTGAACAAATTCTGGATCAGCTCAGTCCTTGAAAGTTCGATTT
>JAFCZI010000238.1 GCA_019314425.1 Deltaproteobacteria bacterium
GAAGAACCACTACGCCTTGTATATGGAACTTTTTACAACGCCATCTACAGATGGATTTGTGACTTTTTACGAGTGCATCAAGTTTTGAGTTTTAGGTTTTTCAGCCAATGAACTTCTTGCTTTTTGTGACAGAAAACCAGAAGATAAGGTGCTAAGGATGTATGAACTGAAAATTGTCACCCGGTTTGCGGCCGCTCACCAACTGCGAGCCCTTAAAGGGGGATGTGAAAATTTGCACGGTCACAACTGGACGGGGGAAGTGACGGTGGCGGGTGACCGCCTGGGGGATGATGGACTGCTGGTGGATTTCAGGGTCATCAAGGATTATACAAAACAGATCATTGATGAATTGGACCATAAGTTTCTAAACGAAATTGACACGTTCAAGTCCGCTGAACCCTCATCTGAAAATATTGCCCGCCATATCTTCAAGACCCTGGCTGAACGTTTGAACATCGAGGGGATTTATGTGAGCAGGGTGACGGCCTGGGAGTCGGAGTCGGCTTGCGCGAGCTATACGGAGCCTTGACCTCTAAAATGAAAACTTATGCTTTTATACCCGCAAGATATCAATCGAGCCGTTTTCCGGGAAAACCCCTGGCCATGATTGCCGGTAAACCCATGATTCAGCACACTTACGAACGGGCCCTTGCGTGTCCCGAACTTTCAGCGGTTTATGTGGCCACGGATGATGACCGTATTCTGGAATGTATCAAGGGTTTTGGGGGCAATGCCTTAATGACGCGCCCTGATCATGTTTCCGGAACAGATCGAATTGCCGAAGCGGCTCAAAAGATCGGTGTGAAGGACCGGGATCTGGTCGTGAACATCCAGGGGGATCAGCCGGCCTTTCAGCCCGAGGTGATTTCCACCATGATTGAACCTCTGATAGCAGATGAGTCTATTCCCATGGGTACCCTCAAATGCCGAATTCGGGATGAGAGAGATGTTGCCAATCCCAACCATGTAAAAGTGGTGACGGATAACCGGGGGCTTGCCCTCTATTTTTCCCGATGTCCCATTCCTTTCTGCCGGGATGCGAACCCCGGCCAGGTTCATTTCAAGCATCTGGGCTTCTATTGCTTCAGAATGAATTTTCTGCTTAAATTCACAGCGCTTCCCGAAGGGAGACTCGAATCATTGGAGAAACTGGAGCAGTTGCGAGCGCTCGAAAACGGATACCGCATCAGTGTTCCGGAAAGCGCATATGATTCCATCGAGGTGGATGTCCCAGGTGATGTGGGGGCCATCGAACAACTCCTTAACCCCATTCCGAAATGAAAAGCACTTCGCCCAGGCGCAAAAAATGGAATTTAAAGCCGGCGTCGTCTCTGGTGTCGCAACTCGTTCGTGACGCCCATGTGACGCCTCTCCAGGCGCAGCTTCTGGTGAACCGCAGCCTCACCGATATTTCTGCCATTAAGGCCTTTTTGTTTCCCCGCTTATCTCAAATGATTGATCCCATGGGCATGAAAGGAATGGACGGGGCCATTGAGACCATTGTCCTGGCCATGGAAGAGCGCCGGAAAATCACCGTTTATGGCGATTACGACGCAGACGGTCTCACCGCCACTGCCTTGCTGGCGACCTTCCTGTCCCATCTGGGAATCTCCGTGGCAACTTACGTGCCCGACCGCTTGAATGAAGGTTATGGTCTGAATGAAAAGGCGGTGAAGCAGATTCACGAAACCGGAACGGGTTTGATCATTACAGTTGATTGCGGGATTTCCAATGACAGGGAGGTGCATCTGGCGAAAACCCTGGGGATGGATGTGGTCATCACGGATCATCACCTTATGCCCATCGGATTTCAGGCGCAATGTCCGGTGGTTAATCCCCATCAACCCGGTTGTTCCTTCTCGTTTAAAGACCTTTCCGGCGTCGGACTCTCTTTTTTTCTGGCCGTGGGGCTTCGTGCGGCATTGCGGAAAAAAGGATGGTTTAAGTCCGGAATCGAGCCGGATCTGAGAGACTATCTGGATCTTGCGGCCCTGGGCACCATGGCGGATCGCGTGCCGTTGCTGGGGCAGAACCGAATGTTGGTTTCCGTTGGCGTGGCTCGCATGGCCCATTCCATATGGCCGGGAATTCGCGCGATTATGAATGTGGCGGGCGTTGGCGCAAGCGACGTTTCTTCCGATGATCTGGCTTACAGGTTGGCCCCCCGGCTCAATGCGCCCGGTCGTATGGGGGATTCGCGTATGGGGTTGCAGGTACTCATGAGTGAAAACCAACCCGAAGCGGATGTCCTGGCCAACAAGATCGATGCGGCAAATGTTCGACGGCAGGCCCTGGAGCAGGAGATCTTTGGGCAGGCCATGGCCATGATTGATGATCAGATGGCGGAGAGACGAACCCTTGTGCTGAGTTCGGAAAACTGGCACACAGGCGTTCTGGGCATTGTCTCGTCGCGCCTCGTGGACCGATATCACAAGCCTGTCATGATGGCCGCCATTAAGGACGGCCTTGCCGTTGGCTCCGGGAGGAGCATCGACGGGTTTGATCTTTATGGCGCCATGAAAAAGATGTCCGATTGTTTTGATAAATTCGGCGGGCACTATCACGCGGCGGGGTTTACACTACCGGAAAATCGTTTGGAAAAACTCAGCGAAGATCTCGAAACAGAGGCCGAAGCACAGCTCCATCCAAAGGATTTAATCCCCAGCATCAGCGTGGATTTGGAACTTCTCTTCAGGAACATCACCCCGGATGCTATTCATCAGATTAACGCCCTTGCCCCTTTTGGCGAGGGCAACCCGGAGCCTGTTTTTATGGCCCGTTCCGTAAAGGTTTTTGATTCCAGGGTGGTGGGCGAAAAACATCTTAAGCTGCGGTTGGGGCAGGGGGAACAGGCGCTTGATGCCATCGGATTCAGACTGGGGAGCCACCATCCCCTTAAAGGCGCCTCAATCGACCTTCTGTTTACACCCGAAATAAACCGATGGCAGGGAACCGAAAGCGTGCAACTTAAGATTGTTGACCTGGCTCGTGCCCATCCATAAATGGCCAATTTGCCCGATTTCGGCGTCAGGCTCAAATCGTAATCCTCGAAATACTCATGTGTATTCCTGTGGTTACAATTATCGCCTTCCTTGAACTCGAACAAATTTTCTTAAATCATGGCCGTCAGCTTGGCCAGTTCACCGGGAACGTTTTCCAGAAAAAGTGAAATCTCTGTTCTTACCATCGTAATAATCCCTTCTCCCGGGGGGTGAAATGTTAATTGTTGCCGGGGCTGTATTGTTTGTAGGGGCCATAGCCCTTAAAATATTTCAAGAAATCCGAATCCGTCGAAAGGAGCAGGAAAGTTTTGCTGTCCATGGCGTTCTGGTACACATCCAGGGACTTGACAAAAGAGTAAAAATCCGGGTCTTTTTCATAGGCCTGAGCATAGATCATGGTGGATTCGGCGTCCGCTTTCCCCATAATCTCCTGGGCGATTTTATACGCTTCAGATGTGATTTTTTTGAGATCCTTCTCCTGGTTTCCCTCGATACTGCGTGCCTCTCCTTCGCCTTCTGAGCGGAATTTCTCAGCAATCTGTTTTCGTTCCGCGATCATTCGTGCGTAAACGGATTTTCGAACCTGTTCCACGTAGTTCAACCGCTTGATCTGTACGTCCACCAGTTCGATGCCAAAATCTTTCAGCTTGGGCTGTGCCTGGGCCATAATGCCTCGGGTGATTTTCCTTCTTCCCTCGGTGATTTTACCGAGGGCTCGCGCTTCTTCTTTGGTGTGGCCGAGGCCTACCTCGAAAGTGTCCAACTCCCGGTTGGTATCCCTGACGGTTTCAATAAGGGGATAGGAGGTAATGAAATTTCTGACCGCCGGGTCGATGATGTCGTCCAAACGGGCCTGGGCCCCCATGACGTTGTTGACGGTTTCAAAGAATTTAAGCGGGTCCACGATTTTCCATCGTGCAAACGTATCCACATAGATAAATGTTTTATCCAAGGTGGGTACCTGGCCGGGGTCTCCGTCCCACTCCAGGAGGTTCTTGGGGAAAAAGTTGGCCTGTTGAACGACCGGGATCTTAAAATAGAGGCCCGGGGCGGTTTTGGGCTCTCCAATGGCTTTGCCGAACTGGGTGACGATCACCTGTTCGGTTTCACTGACGGTATAAGCGCCCGAAAACAGGGCAACCAGGATAATGATGACGGGAATAATGAGTGCTTTTAGTTTCATTTTTTCACTCCTTCCGAGGTCCCGAGGTTCAGCAACGGGAGAAAATTCTTCTGATCGGCGTCCACAAAAAACTT
>JAFCZI010000239.1 GCA_019314425.1 Deltaproteobacteria bacterium
GATATGCTCACCTCTCCTTATCGCATGACGGAAAAATTCCTGCGGTTTGTCAACTCTCACGAGGAATTCAGCGAATTTCTCAAAAACGGGCTGCCCCAGACCATCCTGGCCGTGGAACATAACACCGAAAAACAGCTATTTGAAACGCCGCAGACGGTTTCCTGGGAACGGGTGTCCAATAAGCTGCCAACAATCTTTTACGATTTGATTGAAGTGGTGGAAAGTGAAAAAAGACGTTTTTCCTGACGAGAAAACGGGGCCATCAATGGTTGATCGGGATTCATCTCCGCCATCCCATCTGGTTTTTACCGATCTGGACGGTACGCTGCTGGATCACCGCACCTATGGTTGGAAAGAGGCCGCCGCAGCGCTTGAACATTGTCGAAAAAACGGCATACCGGTGATCCTGGTCTCCAGTAAAACCAGGGCTGAAATGGATGTATTGCGTCGTGAATTGAATCTTTCAGCGCCCTTTGTATCGGAAAATGGCGGGGGCGTATTCTTTCCGCAGGAAGCCTTCAAGGATGCACCGGCGGGTGCCTTTCCGTCGAAAATCCGGGGGCAAGAGGGATCGGAAGGCCTGTGGCAGTGGCCTTTGGGTGTTCCTTACGCCCGTTTGGTTCGCGCATTGAGCGACATGCGAAAAAGCCTGGGGCTTTCCCTGAAAGGGTTTTCAGAGATGGATGTTTCCGAAATTTCCCGGCTGACGGGTCTCGATGAAAAGTCCGCCCGTCTCGCTGCCATGCGGGAATACGATGAACCTTTTATTTTTGAAGGAGAGACGCCTGACGATCTGAGGCCGCTTCATAAAAGCGCCGCCGAAAGAGGCCTGATGGTCGTCTCGGGGGGTCGCTTTCATCACCTGATGGGCAACAACCACAAGGGAAACGCCATGGCGCGCATTGAGTCCTGGTACAACAAGCAATATCATTTGAGTGGGCATGGCTGTATCCCCACCATTGCTCTGGGAGACAGCCCGAATGATTTCCCCATGCTGTTGCGTGCCAACTTCCCCGTACTGATTCTTTCAGAACGTAATTTTCCAGATCTTGAAAAGAGAATCCAGAATCTCAAAACAACCCAATATCCAGGTCCAAAAGGCTGGAACGCAGCCATCTTGAACATTTTAAGCAATAGCAAGGAGAAGGCCGATGCCTGATAGTTTTGAAAAGGAAATAAATCCGGAAAACATCAAAAAAGCGGAAATGGTGGTCTGTATCCCTTCCTATAAAGAGGCTGACGCCATCAGTTTTCCCACATCCCGGGCCGACAAAGGGCTGCAGAAATATTTCAGCGAGTGTGACGCCGTCATCATCAATTGTGACAACAACTCGCCTGACCATACCCGGGAAGCTTTTCTGGAGACCCCGACCGGGGCGCCTAAAATCTATCTTTCCACGGAACCGGGCCTTAAGGGAAAAGGGAATAACTTCAAAAATCTGTTTCAAAAGGTAGTGGACCTTGAAGCCAAGGCGGTGGTGGTGGTAGACGCTGATCTCAAGAGCATCACCCCCGAGTGGATCAAACACCTGGGGGAACCGCTTTTCAGCGGATTTTCCTATGTAGCCCCCCTGTATATCCGACATAAATACGACGGGACCATCACCAACGGAATTGCCTACCCCATGACAAGATCCCTCTACGGACGACGAGTCCGTCAGCCCATTGGTGGGGATTTCGGGTTCAGCGGAGAGCTGGCGCCATTGTATCTTAAAAGCAAAACCTGGAGTGAGGCGGTGGCCAATTTCGGAATCGACATCTGGATGACAACACTCGCCATGAACCATAAGGCCCAAATCTGCCAGGCCTTCATGGGAAGACCCAAAATTCACCGCACCAAGGATCCGGGGAGCGATCTGGGGCCCATGTTTCGACAGGTGGTCGGCACCCTTTTTTCTATGATGAAAGAGTTCGCGCCCTTCTGGCTCAACGTCAAGTATAGCCGTCCCACCGCCATTTACGGGTTCGGCCTCGGCGAAACGGAAATGCCGCCTGAAGTTTCAGTGAACCGGGAAAATCTGTTGAATCAATTTCATGAGGGATTTGACAAATATGGCGATATCTGGGAGGTGATCCTCACGCCCGATGTTTATACAAAACTCATGGAGATCAAGGACATGAGAGAGCAGGAGTTTAATTTTCCCACCGATTTATGGGCGCGATTGCTTTTCGACGCCGCCGCATCATACGGGGAAGTGGGCATTGAAGAGGATGCCACCATGGATTCCCTGATCCCCCTCTATTTCGGTCGCACCCTTTCCTTTGTCATTCGGACGGAAAAAATGTCTATGCAGCAGGCGGAAGAGGCCATTGAGGAGGACTGTGCCACCTTTGAGACGGCAAAGCCCTACCTCATTCAACGATGGAAAGAAAATCATGGTTGATGGCGTTGCAAAAAGTTCCATATACAAGGCGTAGTGGTTTTTCAGGATCGTCGGGCATACAGGTAGTATGTTGAGATTCTGAAAAATCACTGCAACGCAGTAGATGGGGCTTTTTACGGCGCCATCATGGTTAACGGATTAGGAGGAGCCTCACGTCCATAACATTGGTATTGGTGGGGCCGGTCATAAGAAGGTCCTCGGTTTTTTCGAAAAAGTGGTAAGCATCATTGTCATTTAAGAAATCAGCGGCCGACAACCCCGCGCTTCGGCCCCGTTCCGCCGTATAGGGGTCCACGATGGCCCCCGCCGCGTCCGTGGGGCCGTCATTGCCATCCGTTCCTCCGCTTAAAATAACTATTTTTTCAGGAAATTCGGCGATTTCAATGGCCGACATCAGACAGAACTCCTGGTTTCTCCCGCCCAGTCCCCTGCCCCGAATGGTTACGGTAGTTTCCCCCCCTGAAATGATACAGGCGGGTTTTCCGATGGGTCTGCCGCTTCGGCAAATCTCTCGTGCAATGGCACAGTGTACCCGGGCCACGTCCCGCGTTTCCCCTTCAATCAAAGAGGAGAGGATCAGAGTATTATATCCCAAATCCCCCGCCTTTTTTTCCGCCGCTTCAAGGGAGAGAATATTGCTGCCCACAATGATGTTTGAAACAGAAAGAAAAACCGGATCACCCGCTTTAGGGGTATCGGGAATCCGACCCTGTGCCCCTTCTTCCAGGCGTTGAACAATGGCTTCGGGAACGTCTTTCAAATCATATTTTCGCAAAATTCCCAAAGCATCTTCAAAGGTGGAAGAATCCGGTACAAAGGGTCCTGACGCAATGACGTCCATTTTGTCCCCCACCACATCGGACAGCATCAGGTTAACCACGGTGGCCGGAAATGCGGCCCGGGCCATTTGCCCCCCCTTGGCGGCGGATATGTGTTTTCGCACAGCATTGATTTCGTCAATGCCGGCCCCGCAATCAAGCAGCATGCCGGTTACCGCCTGTTTCTCTCGAAGACTGATCCCCGGGGCGGGTTGGCAAAGCAGGGCGGACCCGCCGCCCGATATGAGGGAAAAAATCAGGTCCCTCTCATGGGCTTCCGCCAGAAAATCCAGGATCATTTTTGTCCCGTTGACCCCGTTTTCATCGGGCAGGGGATGGCTGGCTTCAACGGTTTGCGTCACTGAGAGTTCTTCGGTGAACCCATATTTCACGTTGATCAGCCCCTTGTGAATTCGGTCGCCCAGCAGGTCTTCCATGGCTTTTGCCATGGGCGCGGTGGCCTTTCCCCCGCCCACGAGGGAAATGCGGTCAAATTGTTTCAGGTCAAGCGTCTTTTGGTCCTCCCCATCCTTTCCAAGGATGAGCTGGTCGTTTTCAATCCGCACAAAATTTTTCACGGCCCCGTAGGGATTCACAGGGCGTAATGACTCCCTGAATATGGCTTTGGCTTCGGTGCGCATCTGTTTTAGCAGATAGTCATCCATCTTTTTCTCCTCATGATATGTGCGAACATGAAATCATCCGTAAATGTTCGGTTTGCCCCTTCATGAATCAATTTTTCAACAAAACTCGAAATTTCTTAACAATGAGGATACACTCTGCTATCTTTAATTGGAGGGCTATGCCATGAAATCGTGGCATACCCCCTTGCTTTTCTATCGTTTCACTTTCAGCGTTTTTTCTCCAAAAAGGCTGAACTTTAGCCAGTCAAATCCAAAGTCCATGAGCGACACATCGTCTGTCTCCATACACCCTTTTCGTTCTTCCTCTACCTCAAAATGATCAAAGAATTTGCTTTGGAAGAGAAATGCTCTGAACTTGTCCAGATTGTAGGAAGCAATAAAAAACATCTGGTGT
>JAFCZI010000240.1 GCA_019314425.1 Deltaproteobacteria bacterium
GTAAATATTCGGCCAGCACCCCATCTTCGCCTATTTTGGCCTGCTCACATAGCATTAGTATGCTACGCAGTCCCAAATAGACAAATATGAAGCACTGGCCAAACATTTACATTGCAAACCGAATATTTACGTTGGATCACTACTGTTTTTAGCTATTTTCCCGACTTCTGTCAACAGATCAATGTGTAAAAGAACCGTATCGAGATCTTTGAAAAATGCTCAATTTCGTTCAAGATCAAGTCGCGTGTTGATTTTAACCGCAGGGATATATTGAATATTTCGAGGATTAAAATCTGATGGCGTCGTAAAAAGTCCCATCTACTGCGTTGCAGTGATTTTTCAGAATCTCAACATACTACATGTATGCCAGACGATCCTGAAAAACCACTACGCCTTGTATATGGGACTTTTTACGGCGCCATCAAACTTCGGTAGAAAAGCCACGACAGCCTGGACCAGCGCTTTATTTGGGAGGGGGCTTGAGCTGGGTCCCGTCTGAATACAGCTTGAAAAACCGCTTTTCCGCGTCACCGGCGCCAATCATAATTAACTCATCATCCTCACGAAAACAAGTAGATGGATCAGGGTTGATCACCATTTTTCCGTCGTGGTTTATGGCGATGACGCTGCATCCCGTTTTGATGCGAACCTCACTTTCCGCCAGGGATTTCCCCACAAAAGAGGCATGGACGCCAACACGGAATAAGTTTAACCCCTCGGCAAGCATCAACATTTCGTCGGGTTTGAGAAGATTAAGAATCGTATTGGCCGCCAGGGAAGCATATGACATCACCAGGTCAGCCCCGGCCGTGTGCAGCTTTGAGATACTTCTGTCAAGGGCCGCCCGGCTGATAATCTGGATGTCGGGGCGCAGCCTCCGGCAGTAAATGGTCAGGTAGATATTTGTGGGGTCATCGTGGGTGGTGATGATAACCGACGGCGCCTCCTTGATCCCCGCCCGTTCCAGTGTGTTGATATCCGCAGCGCTTCCATAGATATACCGGTCATCTTCGATGAGTCTCTTATTTTTTTCAACGATCCGATAATCAATGCCCCCCGCCTCCAGTGCCTCCGCAGCAGCACGACCCACCCGGCCGCCTCCCAGGACAAGGACCGGTGCCGGGGATTTCTGATAACCCCCGAAATGTTCATCGTAGCGCTTGAGTTGTTCCGCTGACCCCGCCAGTAGAAGTACGGTCGTGGCGTTGATCACTGTTTCGGCATTGGGTATTTCAAACGCGCCCCTTTCCCAGATACCCACAACCGTAATGCCTGTTGTCTCGCGCAGCCTGCTTTGCTGAAGCGTCCTGCCTGCCAGAGGCGTCCTCATGGCGGGGGCCTCAGCAATGAGAAGGGAATCAATGCTTCCAATGATGTTTCCCCTGGCGCTCGCCCTGAGCACTCTTCTTGACAATGACTGACCCAGTAGTTTCATGAATTGGAAAACGTGAGAGCTTCCAGCCAGCCGTAAAATATCCACGGAGTCATCCAGATCGGCATTGGCAGCAATGGGGACCTCTTTAAAAATCTCCCGGACGGTGAAGACGATGTTTGTGTTCATCATGTCGTCACTATTGGCAACCACCAGGGCAGCGTTCCCTGCCCTGAGACGTTTGTAAGTCTCCGGGTCACCCAACTCACCGGCGACCACTTTATAGCCCAGGTCGATCAGCTCCAGTGCTTTGTGGATATCCTCCGTGACAATGACATATTCATGCTGATACTGTTTCAGCCTGTTTACAAGATTCATGGTAATCGGATCGTAGTTTGTCAGAATGACATGCCCTTTCATGTCCTCGGGCAATTCTCGAGGAGCCCTGGCTCTTGTCTGGGCCTCAAGCCATGGGGCATAAAAGAACTGGATGAAGGTGAAGGGAAGCATGATGAGAAGCAACATGATGCCGGACAAGAGGACAACGAGACAGAATATTCTCCCCAAGTCCGTGGTGAACGTGATATCGCCGAAACCGAGGGTGGACATGACCGTAAGGGTCCAATAAAAACCTGTAACCCAGCTGAATTCTCTATTTTCCAGCATCATCAGGAAATGAAACAGGACACTGTAGAGGGTGATCATTGCCATCAGGAGGAGAAGAAACTTCACTAACATCCGGGTGTTTCTCTCTTGTTTTCTCCCGAAGATATAGACCAACTGTCCCATCAGAAATTTCATAATAAACGTCTCTTTGCCGGAACCCGGAAATTTATCAGCGCTTTTCCGCTTCTTCCTTGAAGCGTTCTATCTGGCTTTCCAACCCTATGGCACCCGTTACATCCACCACAAAAGCGATACCCGTGCCCGGGTCTTTAAATCGTCCGGCCTCGTAAATGGCGTCCAGAACCGGTTCCACGAGCCGCTCCTCCAGGAGGAAGAGGACCACGTCGGTCTGCGCTTCAAGGGTCAGGCCGAAAAAGGTCTTTGCCTCATGTATGCCGGTACCGCGAGCCGGAATAATGGTCGCCCCCGTGCCGCCGGAAGCCTTGGCGGCATCTACAATTCGCTCGGTTTCCGTGGTTTTGACCATCGAGATAATCAGCTTTAATTTCATGTCATTTCTCCCTAGCCGCTTTTAAACTCCGCAGCTCAAGCCAGTGTGCCAACTGAGCGTACCCCATCACAGTCATAATGGGAAAAACACTTGCAAAGGCGATCAATCCGAATCCGTCCAGTGCAGGATCGCGACCCGGAATTGTTTCCGACAACCCCAGACCCAAGGCGGCAACCAGTGGTACGGTCACCGTTGAAGTTGTAACCCCGCCTGAATCGTAGGCAAGGGCGATAATCTCCCGGGGGGCGAATACCGTCTGGACCACAACAATGGCGTATCCTGCAATAATATAAATATAAAGCGGCGTTCCCGTCACGATGCGAAACGTGCCAATGCCGATGCCGATGGCCACTCCGGTTGCAACGGCCAATCTCAATCCCCACTGGCTCAGACTGCCCCGCGAAACCTGGTTCGCTTTGTAGCATACCGCGATCAGGGCCGGCTCGGCAATAGTCGTGGCAAATCCGATCAATATACCGAAGACATATACCCACACATAGGCATGCCAAGGCGCGCCGGGCGGGGCTGTTTTCGAGCCAAAAACGAATTCGGGTGACGACAATTGTTTCGCCATGATCTTACCGATGGGAAACAGAGCGGTCTCCAGCCCATCCAAAAACAGGGTCAGGCCTATCAGAACGAATATAAAGCCCGCCACCACGCGCTTCCAGTTCGGGACGGGCCGCCGTAGAACCACGAGCTGAAAAAACATCAGCAAGGCCAGGACCGGTAAGACGTCCTTAACCGTCAGCATGAGGGTATGACCGAATGTGATCAGTAGTTCCATTCCTGTACCCATCTCATCTAAAAAGAACGATGCCGTAACCCATAACGAACACGATCGGCAACAATGAGGCAAACGCAATAAGTCCGAAACCATCCACCAGCGGATTACGCCCCCGGATTGTGGAGGCCAGACCCACACCCAGGGCAGTGACCAGCGGTACGGTCACCGTCGACGTGGTAACGCCCCCGGAATCATAGGCCACCCCCACGATTTCCTTCGGCGCAAAGCCGGTCATGATCATAACGGCGATGTAGCCGCCAATGATCAGGTAGTGAACAGGCCATCCCTTAAGAATTCGTATGAGACCCACCAGAAGAGCAACACCTACGGAAAAAGCCACAGTGAGCCGGAGCCCCAGGGCATAGGATTGCATGGATGCCGGATCAGCGTTGATGAGTCCCCCCTTGGCCGCCACCGCTGAAGCCTCTTTCGCTACCGCGATGAGGGCCGGCTCCGCGATGGTCGTGGAAAATCCGAGTCCGAATCCGAACAGGAGCAACCAGAAGAGGCTCCCCTTGCGGGCAAAGGCCTCCGCCATGGCCTCTCCGATGGGAAAAAGCCCTATCTCCAGCCCGACAACAAAAAGGGCTAAGCCTAAAATGACGAGGATAAGTCCGACGAATACATTCAGAACATCCGGAAAAGGCTGACGCACCACGGCCAGTTGAAAGATCAATATAACGAGTATGATTGGGAGGAGGTCCCGGCAGGCCCCCACGATGTTCAGGGCAAATCTCTTGAGGGGATTGAGAATATGTTCCAGCAGTCCACTTTTTCCGGCCATCTAATGCCCCAGGTGAGTCAGCAGCACGTGAAAGGCATCTCAAGGGATGTTGCTTCTAAATTCAAGGATATGGCTCCCCAAACTCCCATTTTTCACGTTCACAGCCCCGGCTCCTTTTCGAAACCAGTTTCCCGCCCCTTGCCAGCGACTGCTTTCCATCACGCGCTTTACTGCGGCGGTCGAACTGCCCGCCACCACAATGGGAAGGCAGTGACCCAGGGCAAAAAGCAAAATGAACAGAACCCCGGTGACCACCTTTTCCTGTACCGTGACGATGGCAAGGATGGGAGCAATAAACCCGAATGTGCAGGAACCGGAAAGAACCCCGTAGCCCAAACCCAGCGCCAGGGCCCCGAACATACCGCGAAGATTGAATTTATAAAGGAGATTTCCCGACACGGAACATTTTTCAACGCCGAGCATCCCCAATGCGACCCAGACCAGGACCAGCCCGATGAGGATCTGCCAGTAGTTTCCCACATCTCCCAGCATTCGCCCCAGCAAGGCGCAGATAATCCCGATGAGCGCGATGGTGATAAAGAGGCCCACGGTGAAGGCCACGGAATAGTAAGCGGCCTGTTTCGGTTTCAAGAGCGTCTGTTGCCCGCCCACGTAGGCGACGATCAAAGGGATGGACGCCGGGTGACAGGGGCTGAACACCACGCTGATCATGCCCCAGATAAAACAACCCACGGCGGCGACGGCCGTTCCGCCTGCGATCCAATTGTTTACAGTCAGGAAAAAGGTCTCCAGCATCAATGTGCTCCATATCTCAAGGCTCAGGCTTCGCAGGCCTCTACTTCGAGTAATGTTGGGTCAACCAACGCCCATCTTTTTCAACAGACCGACGATGTCGGCCTCGCCCATGAACCCGGTATGGCGATAGACCTCATTGCCCTCTTTATCGAAGAAGATCTGAGTGGGAATCGCCCTGATGCCAAACCGTTTTGCCTGATCCTTGTCTTTCCAGACATCGATAAACACAATGGCGGCCTTTCCCCGATAGGTTTTCTCGAGCTTTTCAATGATAGGCGCCATCATTTTGCAGGGGATGCAGGAGTCCGCGCCCAGGTCCACCATGGTCACCATGCCCTTTACCGGAACAGTGCCGGAGGGCTGTGTATGGGATACAGAGGTCTCATCGGATGAGCACCCGGAAAGCTGAAAACTCAGCAGGACGATAATACCCATCATGGCCACCATACCCAGGGCCGGCCTCAACCGCACGGGAAACCCCCGTACCAATATTTTTTTCATCATCTATAATCCCTTCCCGTTTACCCCGGCATGGCCCTACGCCTCTAGCCTTGCGTATCTTTCAGGCATTCTTTGAGTTTTGCCGTTTTTTAACATTTTCATGGTGTTAGCTACCCCTTTCCAATGAACAATCTGACATCCTTGTATTGCTTTTTACACTATAGTCTTTTTGAAAGGATGTACAGGATCAATTTGTCCCAACAGAGCTTCATCCTGAATGCCAAACCTGTAAATATGGCGGTTATTCTCGCGGGGAAAGCGGAAAGGGGGATGATCGTAAACAACCCGATAATGCACAATTGAAAAACAAAAAGGAACGATTTTCTTTGATACACCCAAGGGATTTTGCAAAGAAATTCCAAGCTGAATGATGGAGGAGGGATGTAAAGGTGATAAGAACCTGGGTGGTAAGAACTTGCTTTTTCAAAGAGAAATTATACCGAAGTGCCAACTGTGTGTCAAGAAAGAAATGGCCACAACATCTGGACATGAGACAGAATTGCGGTTGAGAAATTTTTCAGGAAAGTGGCTTGAGGAGTAGCAGCTAATAAAGGTCTGAATGGGCAAGGCGATGAGTGTTACCTGCTCACGACCGTAGTTGAAGATCACGTTCCCGTTTTCAACGCAGTAGATGCGCTTGTTTGAAATCGGTCCGCCTTTCAGGTAACGGGCCAGGTAAATTAAGGCCCCTTCTCCGTATGAAATGGATCAAAAGTAGTTTACACTACTTTAGGGCCTTTTTGAAGGATGCCGAATTTTCCATAATTTTTACAACGACAAGCTCACCGGCCCCTCCACCGGACCCCGCCGGAACCGCCAGACTTCCAGGGGCCCGGTGGAGCGTTTGGTTGGGGTTCTTGATTTCGTTCACCGATTTCCTTTCGCACGATTGTGAGACTTACACAACATTTGACAATTTTTGAGATTTGTCCCTCCACCTTTGCTCCATGCAGTTACGTGGTCAGCGTCCATTTCAGTAAATTTCCAGAGTTTGCTTTTGTTGGCATCATGTCCTATGGCGCAGAGTGGACAGTTTGATTCATCT
>JAFCZI010000241.1 GCA_019314425.1 Deltaproteobacteria bacterium
ATTGGCGAAAAAGACAGTTTTCGTTCGGGCACTATTTATCTCTCAGAACACGGTGAAGAATCTTTCCCGTCGGTGTCCGGGGCATCTCTTCATCCTTTATGAATTCGATACTCTTTGGTCGCTTGAAGCTGGCAAGTTTACCCCGAGTGAATGCAATAATCTCTTCGCCCAGCTTATCATCCCCGGGCGCGTATCCATCATGGAGTACCACAACGGCTTTAATCGCTTCACCCCACTTATTATCGGGGACTCCGATCACGGCGATATCTTTGACCGCTTCATGTGCCGCAACAGCGGCTTCCACTTCGGAAGGGTACACCTTTTCACCGCCCGTGATAATCATGTTGGCCTTTCTGTCCATGAGATAATAGTAGCCGTCCCTATCCCTCATGGCCATATCTCCCGCAGAAGACCATTCTCCTGTAAATGCTTCTTTTGTTCTCTCCGGTTCCTTTAGATACTCCTTGAAGAGCATGGGGGAACGGTAGAACAGCTCGCCCACTTCACCGTCGGGAACTTCGTTTCGATTCTCATCCAGAATCCTGATACGGTCGGTCCCAAAATATTCTTTCCCAATCGAACCCAACTTCTTGAGTTGATCTTCCGGCCTGAGCAGGGTCACGCTGCCCCCTTCGGTGCTTCCATAAGCTTCCCAGAGCTCCGAATTGTTAAAATAGTCCATGATGGCAAGTTTCAAGTCTTTTCTGGCAGGTGCAGAAGAAATAAGCAATTGCCGAATCGAGGATACCTCAATGCTTTTCTTAAGCTCATCGGGCAGGGCCAGCATCATAACGTAGTGGGTCGGCACCAGCGACGTGTATGTGATTTTGTATTTTCCAATGGTTCTGAGCAGATCTTCGGGATCAAAACCGGTCATGTTGTAGACAAATACCGGCGCGGTTAACAGGGTATAGGAGAATGAGTAGAAGATGGAATTCACATGACACATTGGCATGACGAGCATTACCTTATCGTCAGGCCGAACACCCATGTTGATGTTTTGTATGAAATACACTGCCATATAGCTTTCATGGGTCCTCACAACGCCTTTGGGCTTACCTGTGGTCCCCGATGTATACATGATGGTCCAAGTATCGTCGGCATCCACCATGAAATCCGGCTCATCGGGGGAGGACCCGGCAAGCCAATCTTCATAATCGATATAGCCTTCGGGGACCGGTTTATCTCCGAGATAGATATAGGCATTGTCGGGAATAGACAATTTGTCCTTGATGCCGTCAATCAGTTCCACAAAAGGTGCTTCCACGATAAACGCTTTACATTCCGAGTGGTTGACGATGTGCTCGATTTCAGGGGCGGCCAATCTGAACATTATCGGGACAATTATTTGCCCGCCTTTGGCACACCCGGCATAGAGGTCCATCCACTCGCCCCGATTAAAGGCGATTACGGCAAAAGTATTTTGCTGTTGAACGTCTGAATCTTTGAGTCCGCTTGCCACACGGCAGGACCTTTCGTTCCACTCCTTGAAGGTGAATTCCCGTGTTTTGTCTTGCCATCCCAACTTATCAGGATAATTGATGGCATTCATCTTCAATACGGTGCCTGTATGTATCCATTTGCTTATCGTCATCTTGATCAACTCCCGATTAGGGTTACTTCCTGAGGTCAATGACCCTCTTGGCTTTTCCTTCAGTTGTATATGGTGTTGTGAAAAGTTCCATATACAAGGTGTAGTGGTTTTTCAGAATCGTAAAAAAAGGGGCCATGGCTGAAGTGCCATAACCCCTTAATTTCATCTGGTGCCTAGGACGAGAATCGAACTCGTACAGGGACAAGCCCCGAGGGATTTTAAGTCCCTTGCGTCTACCAATTCCGCCACCCAGGCAAGGATGATATTCTTATCTTTCGTCTCGCTTTCTGTCAAGCCCTTATTGATGGTGTCGTAAAAAGTCCTATCTACTGTGTTGCAGTGATGGCCGTCTGAACCGCTCGCGAGAGTTCGGTATTGAGCGGAGACGTTTTTCGTGCTATACGTTAAGCACACGGGATTATTGAATTCAACAGTGATCAGGGTCATCTTGATCGAAATTGAGAACTGACGGCTGCTTAAATCAAGGAGAAACCCATGTGGGAATACACCGATAAGGTCAAGGAACATTTCCTGAATCCAAGGAATGTGGGTGAGGTGGAAGATGCGCAAGGCGTTGCCGAGGTCGGTTCCATGTCTTGCGGCGATGCCCTTAAACTCACCTTTAAAACGGATGAGACCGGTAAGATAACCGACGCAAGATTTAAGACATTCGGGTGCGCCAGCGCTATTGCATCGTCTTCGGCCCTTACCGAAATGATCAAAGGGAAAACCATTGAAGAAGCCGGGAAAATCAGCAACGAGGATATCGCGAATTACCTCGGCGGGCTTCCCAAGGAAAAAATGCACTGTTCCGTTCTGGGCCAACAGGCTCTGACCCAGGCCATTGCCTATTACAAAGGGGAAACCCTTGAGGAAAAAGAAGGGGAAGTGGTTTGTGAATGTTTCGGGATTACGGACATGGAAATCGAAACGGCGGTCAGGGAAAACAATCTCGTGACCATTGAAGACGTCACCAACTACACCAAAGTGGGAGGCGGTTGTGAAAACTGCCATGACGCCATTAAGGACATCATCCAAAAGGTCCATGGGGATGATAAACCCCCTGCTCGGCCGCCGCTGTCCAACATGCAGAAAATCAAGAAAATCGAAGAAACCATTCAAAATGAAATCAGCCCTTCCCTGAAACAGGACGGTGGTGACATTGAACTGGTGGACGTGATCGGCAACCGGGTGTTGGTCAAGATGCAGGGGAGTTGCGCGGTGTGCAAGGCCTCCCAGCAGACCCTCAAGAATTTCGTGGAAGCGAAGCTGAAAGAGATGGTGTGGCCGGATCTGGTGGTTGAGGAGGTGACCTCATGAAAACAATTTATCTCGACAACAATGCCACCACGCAGGTGGCCCCCGAAGTGCTGGAAGAAATGATGCCCTATTTTCATGAGTCATACGGCAACCCGTCCAGCGCCCATACCTTTGGCGGACAGGTCGGCCGGAACATCCGTGAAGCCCGTGAAAGTGCGGCCGAATTTCTGGGGGTTGATCCGGAAGAAATCCTGTTCACCAGTTGCGGATCGGAGAGTGACAATGCCGCCATACGGTCCGCTATCGAGTCGAACCCCGATAAGCGCCATATCGTGACCAGCCGTGTGGAGCATCCGGCGGTTAAATCTTTCTGCGAACACCTGACCCACAACGGATATCGGGTTACGGAAATCCCCGTCGATAAAGACGGGAATCTGGATATGGCGGCTTACAAAGAAAGCCTGACACCGGATACAGCCATTGTCTCCATCATGTGGGGCAACAACGAAACCGGTGTTATCTTCCCGGTGGAGCAGCTCGCTGCCCTTGCCGGGGATCGCGGGATTCTGTTTCATTCGGACGGGGTTCAGGTTGCGGGTAAAATCCCCATCAATATGAAAAACAGCCCTGTGGATATGTTGTCCCTGACCGGTCATAAGCTCCATGCTCCCAAGGGCGTGGGGATGCTCTATATCAGGAAAGGGGTTCCCTTTGCCCCTTTCATCATCGGCGGTCACCAGGAGATGGGGCGGCGGGGCGGTACGGAAAATACCGCCGGCATTATCGGTCTGGGAAAAGCCTGCCAGTTGGCATTGGCGAATATGGAGGACGAAAATACGCGGGTGAAGGGTCTTCGGGATAAGCTGGAGCGTGAAATTCTGAGCAGGGTGCCCAAAACCTATGTTAATGGGGGGCGGTCCGAACGCATTCCCAATACCAGCAATATCAGTTTTGAATTCGTTGAGGGGGAAGCCATTCTGCTTCAGATGGATGCTTACGGCATCTGCGCCTCGTCGGGCTCCGCCTGTACCTCAGGATCTCTACAACCTTCCCATGTGCTTCGCGCCATGGGGGTTCCTTTTACCATGGCCCATGGCTCCATCCGTTTCAGCCTGAGTATTTATAATACGGCGGAAGAAATTGATTTTGTGGTGGAAACCATGCCCCCCATTATTGAGAAGCTGAGAGCCCTTTCTCCTTTCTGGGAAGAAAAACCCAAGAGCTGCGGCGCGGATAAGATGCCTTTCTAAGGTATAAATCTCAAACCCTTTACCCCAATGGCTCAGATTGAAAAAGGAAATAATCTACAAATGGATGTTGAGTCGAAAGAAAGCCAATGTGACAT
>JAFCZI010000033.1 GCA_019314425.1 Deltaproteobacteria bacterium
CCTCAACATACGATATGTATGCCTACGGAGCCAATTTCAAAATGTTCAATTTTGTTCGAGGTCAAGGAAGGCGAAAATTTTAACCGCAGGAATATATTGGATATTTCGAGGATTAAAACTTGAGCTTGACGCAGAGATCGGGAAAAAGGGGGCGTTTTGAAACTGGCTCTACGATCCTGAAAAACCACTACGCCTTGTATATGGAACTTTTTACGACGCCATCTGTAGATAGATCTGTGACTTTTTACGAGACCATCAAGGATTGTTTTATGAAACAGATTATTTTAGGCACAGCCGGCCATATCGATCACGGAAAAACATCCCTGATCAGGGCACTTACCGGTATTGATACGGATCGTTTGAAAGAAGAAAAGGAACGGGGCATCACCATCGAGTTAGGGTTTGCCCATCTGACGCTGCCCGACGGAAGAATGTTGGGCATTGTCGACGTACCGGGTCATGAGAAATTTATCAAAAACATGGTGGCCGGGGCAACGGGAATCGACCTGGTGGCGCTCGTCATTGCGGCGGATGAGGGCGTCATGCCGCAAACCCGGGAGCATCTGGAGATTTGTTCGCTTCTGAAGATCAAACACGGTCTCGTGGTCCTCACCAAAGTGGATATGGTGGATGCCGACTGGCTTGAACTGGTGCGGGAAGATGTTGCCGAATACCTGTCGGACACTTTCCTGGCCGAAGTACCTGTTGCGGAGGTTTCCTCTGTCACGGGGGAGGGCATCCCGGAACTTATTGAATTGATTGGCCGGATGATCCAAGAGATTCCCGAGCGCGATATGGGGCATCTTTTCCGTCTTCCCATTGATCGTGTGTTTACCATGAAGGGGTTTGGCACTGTCATAACGGGTACCAGCGCATCCGGAAAGATCCGGACGGGAGATGAGGTGACCGTTTACCCCCAAGGCATTTCTACCAAAATCAGGGGAATGCATGTTCACAATGAGACCGTGGAAGAGGTTCACGCAGGCCTTCGAACCGCCATTAATCTGCAGGGCATCGAAAAAATGATGTTGCAGCGAGGAAATGTGGTGGCCACGAAAGACGCACTTCGGTCAACGTACATGCTGGATGTGGTCCTGGACCTTCTTTCCAGTGCACCGCGTAAACTCAAAAACAGGGCCAAGGTACGCTTCCATGCGGGCACGGCCGAGATTATTTCGACCCTGGTTCTGCTGGACCGGGATGAATTGAAACCCGGTGAAACCTGTTTGGCCCAACTCAGGCTGGATGCCCCCACGACCGTTCTGAAGGGCGACCGGTATGTCCTCAGGAGCTACTCGCCCGTCCGCACCATCGGCGGTGGTCAGATCCTCAACCCCCTGCCGGGAAAGAAAAAGAGGTTTCAAGAAAGGGTCCTCAATGAGCTGAACCTGCTGGATAAGGGAGCAGAGGAGGAAACCATTGAACTCTTTGTGTCCCTGGGACGTTTTCAGGGTGTAGGGGAGGAAGAACTTTCCTTTCTGGTTAACATGAGTCGAAAAAAGCTGACGGAGCAACTTAACGCCCTCAAAGCAAAGAGGAAAATTATTCGGTTTGATAAAGAACGGGGGACCATGATCCATGCGGATTTCATGGAAAAAGCCAGAACGGAGCTTTTGGAAACCCTTTCTGCATATCATAAATCCTTTCCCCTGAAGCAGGGTCTGATCAAGGAGGAGCTTCGCTCCAGGATGACCGGCGCTAAAGATCCAAAGCTTTTCAACCACCTCATTCATCAACTGGCGAAAGAAGAAGTGCTGGTCCAGGAAAAAGAGGTGGTTCGGCTGAAAGGCCACCAGGTCACCCTGGCCCAGGACCAGAAAAAGGCGCGTCAGGAACTGGAAGACATCTATGCCACAGGCCAGCTCCACCCCCCCTATTTCAAGGAAATTAAATCGAAATTTCAAGGAAATATGGCATCGGAAGTACTGGGGGTTATGGTGAAGGACGGTGTTTTGCTGAAGGTCAAGGAAGACCTCTATTTTCACAGAAGTGCTGTGGAAACGCTGGAAAAAGAGCTGGTGGATTTTTTGAAATCCCACGGGGAAATCACCACACCACAGTTCAAAGAGATGACCGGCGCTTCCAGAAAATACACCATCCCGCTGATCGAATATTTTGACAAAACCCAGGTGACGGTTCGGGTGGGCGACAGCAGGGTTTTGAGAAAAAAATGATCGGAGCATTTTGATTTGGAGAAATCCCACCAGGATTTAATCACCGCTCTGGATCTTAGCCCGAAAGAGCATGTATGTTGAGATTCTGAAAAATCACTGCAACGCAGTAGATGGGACTTTTTACGACGCCATCAAGGAGATGATTATGGAAGACAACTACCAGCTGTGGCTCTGGGAAAAGCTGGGCGAAAAATGTGTTAAAAACCTGAAAAAGCATGGTTTCGACGCCCATTTCGCCGCCACGAAGGAAGATGCGAAAAAACTGATTCTGGATATGGTTTCGGGCTTTGATACCTTTGGTTTCGGGGGTTCCGGCACGACCCGGGCTCTGGGGCTCACCGAGGCGCTTAAGGCGCAGGGGAAAACGCTTTATGACCACTGGAAAACCGGTCTTTCCCGGGAAGAGGATCTGGCGCTTCGGCTTCAGCAGGGACGGTGCGACTGTTTTTTCTGCAGCGCCAATGCCATCTCCGCAACCGGTGAGATCGTCAACGTGGACGGCGTGGGGAACCGAACCAATGCCATGAGCTTCGGAACACAGAAAGTGGTGGTGGTGGCGGGCATGAACAAGGTCACCCATGACCTTGAATCAGCGCTTGATCGGATCAGGGAGGTGGCTGCCCCCATGCGAGCCAAAAGTCTCAACATGGACACCCCCTGCGCGGAGACCGGCGTTTGCAACGATGGCAATTCTCCTCAGCGAATCTGCAGGATCACCGCTATTTTTCACCGTAAACCCATGATGACCGATATATCGGTCGTTCTGGTAAACCAAGCTATGGGGTTTTGAATGGAAAAAAAACATACACATAATTTTGTAGAAGAATACGATGGCCTTGTGGGCTTCGGGCTCGACAGGGAAGGGGATGGACACACCATCACCTATTACCTTCAGAAATTTTCTGACGATACGCACATGGCTCTGATGCGGGAGCGCATGAGCGAGGAAGACATGACCCGTTTGTTTGACCTGCTGACCTATCTATTGAAACAATACCTGAGCGAAGAGGACTACCACAGCCACTTTCTGAAAGATGAACATCACCATGGATAGGGGGATGGGATCATGCTCCCCAAAAGGCGGCTTTAAGAGTCAAAAGGGCATATAGAAAAAACACCAGCACAATCAGCCAGTGCAGGTATCCGGAGATAATTCCCAACCCGCTTTTTTCAACCCCGGATTCCCCCCCCGCCCTTTCAAGGCTTGGTAGGATCAATACGCACCCCAAAAAAAGGGCTGGAAGAACAATGCCCGCCAGTGTCGCCGGAAGGGTTTTCAGGAGGGTCTGAATTCCCAGAAAAAACCAGGGGCCTTTTACGGATGCTGCAAAAGCATCGGGTGGGATATCCACAAACGGTTTGATAAACAGCGCGTAGAGACACAGCCCCGCCGCACCGGTATAAAGGACGCCGTGTTTCGGAAGCCATTTTCGAATGTGGGTTCTGATGAGGTACAGGATGAGGATGGGCAGAAAAAAACAGTGGTACAGATAGGGCAGAAAAAAAAGATCGTCTCCGGGCAGAATGAACCCCCTGGAAATTGTTTCTCCCACTAAGGGGATGTGATCCATAATGTTCATGAAAATCCGCGCCGCAAAGATCCCTTCCTGGTCTCCTTTCAGGATAAACCCCGTAAAAAGGGTGTAAAAACAAAGGCACAGGGAAAAGACGAGGCGCTGCCACTGGCCCACGGGGTAAAGGCGATACCGTTTCTGATGGAAATGGTCCACGGCATGGATGAGCATCAGGATTACAAACAGCTGGCCCGACGCGAAATGAAGCTGCCTGAAAAACCAGCCATAGGGGACAAGGGTGGTGATTTCCTCTACGTTTTGAAAGACGTTGCCCATGGGGCGATAGTAAAATGTCAGCACAATGCCGGATAGGAGGCATAAAAAGAGGGCTGAGAGTCCCAGGCGGGGAAGATAAATTCCCGCAGAAATTCTGTTGCCGGGCTTGTTCGTGAATAGCAAATCCCATTCCTCGATCAAATTTTTATGACGGTTTCAATGTCGCCGTTGGGATTTTTTTTGACCGGAAGCTCTTGAAGATTTCGCCGGGCGGGTCCGGATGTCCATTTGCCTGAGGTTTCAAACGTGCTGCCATGGCAGGGGCATTTAAATTTTTTTGAAACTGCGTCATAATTGACGGTGCATCCCAGGTGTGGGCATTTGGCGGAGAGGGTGTTGAACCCGTCCTTTGACGACATCAGGTAGACGCCTTCTTTATAATTGGCGGCGGCGTGTTGGGCATCGGGTGGGAAAATAATCTTTTTCTCTGAGATTTTTCTGAAGCCGACAAAGGAAAAGATCGGAAACCCGAGGGCCACAGCACCCATCGCATATCCACCCCATAAAGCACTTTTCTTGATAAACTGCCTTCTTTCACTCACTTTTCGGCCTTTTTTTTCAATTTGTTCTACGACGTCCTGTGGACGTTAGGGAAAAAGATGAAAAAAATCAAATAGTTTCTGGTTCCTTCGTTTTGACCGCACCTGTGGGATTCACTCCCAGTTGTTCCATAACAAGATTATGCAGTTTGGGTCTGAAAGTCTTGATGGCCGTATTTTGTCTCAATGGATGGATTCGGTTGGTTAAAAGGACCACCGTCACGTCATGGTGAAGGTCCATCCACAGGGAAGTCCCCGTAAACCCCAGATGCCCCACGGAATTTGACGAAAAATAACGTCCGGCACTCGAACCGACGGGGGAAGGCGTGTCCCACCCCAGGGCCCAGGTGCTGCTCGGGACGAGGTGCTGTTTTTCAAAAAAAGTCCTGACCGTTTCCGGTTGAAGGTAATCATCGCGCAATCCGTGAAAATGGTCTTTCAGGAGATTGGCCAGGCGATAAACCCCATCCGCCGTGCCGAAGATACCCGCATGCCCCGAATACCCACCCAGAGCGCAGGCATTTTCATCATGGACCTCTCCCTGAAGGATTCGTTTGCGCCAGGGGCAGTCTTCCGTTGCGGCGAATTCGATTTTATTTCGCTGGGGGTTTGTTGTGCCAAAAAAAAGGGCTTTCTCCAGTGAAAGTGGCGCCAAAAAGTGTTCATTGAGGAACCGGGGCAGGGAAACCCCCGCATTTTTTTCAATGACCCACTCAAGGATCATGAACCCCGGGTCGCTGTAAACCGTCTGTTTCCCGGTCGCATATTTAAGCGGTATTTTCAATAGCTTATCTCTTAAAAAGGTCTTTCTCTCTTTCGGTTTTTCATCTGAAAGCTCAAGATAAAAAGGCGCCCAGTCCAGGAAACCGGCACAATGGGTCAGGAGGCATCGAAGGGTGATGGCGGCCTTGTCTGGAGGAACGGGCATTCGCAGCAGGTCGCCAAGGGTTTGATCCGGGTGAACTGTGCCCTGATCAAAGAGTTTCATGATCGACAGGGTGGTGGCCAGGGGTTTGGTCAGGGAGGCCAGATCAAAGGGCGTGTCTTTTTCCATGGGAAGCGTTTCGGGGAGCCGGGCGCGATTTCCGGTTTGTTCAAAAAAAACGATTTCATTTTTTTGGGCAACCAGCAGCACCGCACCGGGATAAACCCCTTCCTCGGCCCCCTTTTCCAAGAGGTTTCTAATGGATACACGGTTTTTTCGTTTAATTCCCATCCCCATAATTTTCCCGGAAATTGATATGGGCCGCATGGACCCTTCACGAAACGGCTAACATAAATCTTCATAAGAGTAAACAATAACTGTAAACCGCAAACGATTATCCTTTTTGGTTGCGGCCATGTGGTATAGACGCTATATTATCCGCCTGAAAATACTTCTTTTCCATTGTGTTGCTTCTTTCAGGAGGTTCCATGAAATTCTCTATTTTTTTACCGGCTATGGTTCTGAGCGCTTTGTGTTTGTGTCTGGGAGGCTGTAAAACACTTCAACTGCCAACGGGCAAAGGATACACGGACCTCTGCCAGACCTATGTGGGGCACGGCAGCCGGACATTGGTGGATTCCTGGGGACCTCCCGGAAGAACATTCGATGCGCCGAACGACCAGGTGTTCGTGTATGTAGAAACAGACGATGAGTATGCCATGAACCCCCTGGCCCATTCCGCTTTAATCGAATACCCCCCCAATGTTGATGGACGAAAATCAGGTCCCGGAGAAGTGACCTCAGGTGTTGTGGGCCAATCGGTCCGTGCCATGGACTATTGCATCACGTATTTCGAGGTGAGCAAGAAAGAGCAGGTCCGGAAGGCTTATTGGAAGGGGAGCTGTAAATCGTTGGAGAAAACGCAAGCCGAATAGGGCGGGGTGCTTAATAATGGCAGAGGTTTGGGTAACCGATGCGACAGCGGTGACGGCACTCGGTCGAAACCTCGACGAATTGTGGCAGCGGCTTTTATCGGGGCATTCCGCCATTGCGCCGGTGGAACGATTTTCGGTGAAAGGATATAAAAGCCGTTTCGCTGCCTGCATTAAAGATCTCAACGCTTCCGGCGCCCCGTCCATGATTCATGACCTTCTCGGCCGCCTGTATCCGGAAATGGGGTCCGTACCGACCGATGCCCGTCTTTACACCGCTACAACCAAGGCCGGTATTGACAACCTCGAACGCATGCGACGGGGGGGGGCTTCCGATCCCTCTGATATTCTTGTTGCTTCAATTACAAAACAGGTTGGCCGTCAACTGGGATTGACTTGTCCGGGGGCCAACATTTCAGCCGCCTGTGCCTCTTCCGCCATTGCCGTGGCCAAAGGGGCAGCCCTGATTGCCGCCGGTCTGGCGGAATGCGTGCTGGTCTGTTGCGTTGACCTGGTGACGGAATTTGTTTTTTCCGGATTTTCATCCCTTGGCGCCCTGTCCCCTGTCCCGTCTATGCCCTTTGACCGGAATCGAAGCGGTTTGACCCTGGGTGAAGGCGCGGCGTCCGTGTTGCTCATGTCGTCCCATCGGGCAAAAAAAGAGGGGCGGCCCCATTTGGGTACAGTTTTGGGATGGGGGATGGCCAGTGACGCCTTTCATGTGACCGCGCCTGCCCCGGACGGGTGCGGGCTGGTGGCGGCGGTGGAGCAGTCGCTGAAACGGGCCGGTTTGGAACCGGAAGCCATTTCGGCCGTCTGCGCGCATGGCACGGGAACGGTTCACAATGACCGCATGGAGTTGACGGCATTTGACCAGGTTTTTGGAAACCGAAGACTGCCGGTTTATTCCATCAAGGGCGCCATTGGGCATACGATAGGGGCTGCCGGCGGTATCGAGGTGGCGTTGGGTATGAAGGTCTTGGCTGAAGGGCTTGTCCCCCCCACCGTGGGTTTTTCAAAAGGGGAGCCCGGCACGATGGGGCGGGTGTCTTCGAGTCCTGTGGCCATGCCCGGAAATTATTTATTGTCTACCAATTCGGGTTTTGGCGGAATCAATGCCGCTTTGATTCTGGCGAAAGGCCGGGTGTGAAAGATGCCGTTTATTACCGGGGTCAGCTGGATTTCAGTTAATGGTATGGGGCGGGGCCGGGAAGATACCGATTTCCTTATGGCGCCCGGCGTGCTGCCGCCCATGTCCCGCAAGGCCGTTTTTGAATCTCCCTATTCCCGTTTTGGAAGGATGGATGAATTTTCCAGACTGGGCGTCTCGGCCATCGGACTGGCCCTGAAGGATGCCGGCATGGATGCGTGGACGGCCAAACGAGCGGTGGGTATTGTTGTTTCCACAGGGTATGGGTGCCTTCATACGGACGTGGCGTACTTTGAGACGACTAAGCCCGAAAACGGCGCATTTGCCAGCCCGGCGCTCTTTTCATATACCCTCCCCAACTGTTTCCTTGGGGAAGCGGCCACCCGCTTTGGGCTTACGGGGTCCGGTTATGTGATTACGGAACAGAATGATTCCGGCCTTTCAAGCCTTCATGCTGTTTTGGAGGACATGGCGTGCAACGAATTTGAAAGCGCACTGGCCGGAATCTGCGATCTGGGATGCCCACCGGGTTTTCCTGTTGACGCGAATGTCATTCCGGGGGCTGCTTTCGTGATGGTTGAAAAAACCCCCGGTATGGGTCTCAAACCCTATGGATCACTCCGTTTGAACCCGGCGCAAGAGATTTTTTTCAATAAGACGAAGGTATCGGATTTCAGCGCGTTAATAAAGACTTGCGTAAATCAGATACCGGGATCGTAGGATGATGAGCACGTCAATCCGCAATCCGCAATCCGCAATCCGCAATCCCCCAGGGCTTATAATCGTAATCCCCGTCTACAACCATGGAGAAACTTTGCGGGCGGTGGTCGAAAAGGCGTTGCAGGTTCATGATGCGGTCATGGTGGTGGATGACGGCAGCACCGACGGGGGATGGGAAACCATCCTCGACCTTGATGTTCACAGGGTTCGTCATCCTCACAATTTCGGCAAGGGCGCGGCCATTTTGACCGCAGCCAGGGAAGCCGAAAAACTAGGAATGACCCATATGGTCACTCTGGATGCGGACGGGCAGCACGACCCGAAAGATTTCCACCTTTTTGTTTCCGCCATGAACCGGAATCCCCGTGCCATCGTGGTCGGAAAACGCAATTTTGAAACCGGCTATGTGCCGTCCGGATCCCGCATTGGCCGCCGCATTTCAAACTTCTGGTTATGGGTTCAAACCGGGCGATTGCTGGGAGATACCCAGAGCGGCTATCGCGGCTATCCCGTCTGGGTGTTGAATGCCCTGAAACTGCGTGAACGTCATTACGCCCTGGAAAATGAGGTCCTGGCGAAAGGGGCCTGGGCGGGGATTGAGCTTCTGGAGGTGGATATTTCAACCTTTTATCCTGCCGATGAAGAACGGGTTTCCCATTTCCATCTGTTCAATGATAACGTGAGACTCAGCTTTCTGAATGCGCGGCTGACGCTCAGGGCCATCATTCCCTGGCCGCACCGCAAACTGCCTTGATATGAATGCCACCCTCTTGAAAATTTTTCAGCAGATGCTTTACCTCCTTCCCCTGGCTTTTTTACTCGGCGCAGGGTCACCGTTTTTGCCGCCGGATGGGCTGTTGATGGAGATGGCGGGCAATGACACATACGTGTGCGCGGAGGGGGCGCAGAACGCCGTGGGACTCTGTTCTTTGATGGAGACGGCAACGTGTGCCGGTATGAGAGCCCGGCGAAATCACTGGGGTTCAGCGGTGGTCTTTCCTACGGGGGCGGCAGGGGCGCTGGGAACCTGGGGATCTTTCTGGATGAATGAATAGGTCCACTTCCCCATAAACCTGTGTCTCTACCAACCTGACTTTTACCCATTCACAGGGTGCAGGGGGCAGAATAAGGATTTGATATGCGAATTACCCTGGTTCACCCAACGGGATACAACTGGGTCCCCGGGAAAAAAGATATCTCGGCCGTCGCCAACCGCATGGCCCCCTTGGGATTGCTTTCCATCGCGGCATATCTGGAACGGGAAGATCACGAGGTCTTCGTCCTGGATTGCCTGGGACCCGGAGCCGCAAAAAGCAATGACGCCCATGTTCAAAGCATCCTTCAAAAAGATCCGCAGATGGTGGGCTTTTCAGCCACCACTTCCGGATTCCTGGATGGGTACGACCTGGCGGTTCGGATCAAAGCCCTCCGGCCTCACATCAAAACGGTTTTTGGCGGTGTGCATATCTCCGCGCTGGGCAAAACACTATTGGATGGGTATGAGGCCATTGACTATCTCTGTCTGGGGGAAGGGGAAGCGACTCTGGCTGAACTGGCTTCCGGAAAGACACCGGCCCGTATCAACGGACTGGCCTGGCGAGACGGGGGCCGGGCGGTGCTCAATCCACCGCGACCGCAGATCCCTGATCTGGACGATCTCCCCTTTCCGGCCTATGAAAAGCTGAAAGGCTTTCCAAAAGGCTACCACCTGCCCCTGTTCAGCTATATCCATACGCCCGGTGCGACCATGGTCACCAGCCGGGGATGTCCTTACCAGTGTTCATTCTGCGATCGTTCCGTTTTCAGCCGTGGATACCGTTACAATTCGGCGGAATACGTTTATACTCATGTGGCCTATTTGAATCGCCGTTTCGGGGTTCGCCATCTCAATATCTACGATGACCTGTTTACGGCGCAGCGCAACCGCATCGCCGACTTTTGCCGTCTTCTGATTTCAAAACCGTTAGGGATGCGGTTTAATTGCGCCGTGCGCGTGGGTCATTGCGATGATGAACTCCTGGAGATGCTGAAAGCCGCCGGTTTTCTTCAGCTTTCTTTAGGCATTGAGACCGGGGACGAACACCAGTTGGCGATACACAAGCCGGGCGTGCACCTTGAAGCGGTTCGGGATACGGTGCGGCGCATTCAGGCGAAGGGGCTCAGGGCCAAGGGATTGTTTATGATGGGATTGCCCGGTGAAACCATTGAATCAATTAAAAAAACCACTGAATTTACCCTTTCCCTGGGTCTCGACGATATGAATATGAGCAAATTCACGCCTTTTCACGGCGCGCCCCTGTGGGAGTCCATTCGGGAGATGGGCACACTGGATGAGGACTGGCGAAAAATGAACTGCTTAAATTTTGTTTTTGTGCCCGGGAGTATCGATTCCGGAGAGGTTCTTGAACAGCTTTACAACCAGCATGTGAAGGGGTTTTATTCGGACCCGGCGTGGCGAAGGCGGTTTCGGAGTCGCCTGTGGGAACACCGGCAAAGCCTGTTCTATTTTCTGCGGCATTTGCCCAGTTTTCTGAGTGCCAAACGGAATTTTGAACCGGAAAAACCCTAAGGGAACTTCCAAAAAATAATCTACGCATCCTGCTTGCCCTCTTGCCCGTCTTCTACGTTGTGATAACAGGCACACAGTTAGGGGCACGATGCACCTGTCATCACGCCTTGAAGACGAACAAAAGTCCTGCACGATATGCGTATATTATTTTCTTCCAGTTCCCTAATCCCAATCCCCGCGGGATCGACCGACTTTTTTCCTCAGGGTTTTGATTCGTCCCCTGTTGATTTTGCGTTGCAGGCGTTTTGCTTTGGCATTTCGGGTAGGGCGGGTGGGTTTGCGTTTTTTGGGTGTGGCGAGGACGCTTTCAATCAGATCCCGAAGTCGGATCAGCGCATCCCCCCTGTTTTTCCCCTGGGTTCGGTGCTGCTGCGCCTTGATGACGATGACGCCTTCCCCCGTGATGCGATGGTCTCTCAGTTTCAGGAGACGTTCCTTGACGAAATCCGGAAGGGACGAGGCATTGATGTCAAACCGCAGATGCACAGCGGTGGAAACCTTGTTGACATTCTGCCCCCCCGCCCCCTGGGCCCGAATGGCATGGATTTCGATTTCACTAAGGGGGATGGCAATATGGTCTGAGATTTGAAGCATGCTTGAAATATAATGGCGTTCCTTGTTTTTTAATACTCCCCCGGCATGGTTTTGAGTTTGGACAATGGAAAAACCGGGCCGTCCTTGCAGACGTACTGGTCGCCGATGTTGCACCTGCCGCAGATGCCGATGCCGCATTTCATGCGCATTTCAAGGGAGAGGATAATTCGCTCCGGGGGGAATCCCAGCTTTTCCAGAACCGGCTGGGTAAATTTGATCATGATGGGCGGTCCACAGACGATGGCGACGGCATTGTCCGCGCTGGTGATTTTCTGCTCCGTAATGGTGGGGACAAATCCCACATTGTATTTCCAGTCGGGGTCATCGGTCCCGTCCACGGTGATGTGCATGTTGATGTCATCCCGTTGTTCCCATTCAGCCAGTTCGTCTTTATAGAGCAGCATGCCGGGACTTCTGGCGCCGTACACCACGGAAATGTCCGCGAATTTGGATCTGTTTTCAGGGTCCAGCATATAGATAATGCTGGAGCGCAGGGTGGTGAAGGCGAAACCACCGCCCACAATCACCACATGCTTCCCTTCCATCTCGTCCCAGGGATACCAGTTGCCCAAAGGCCCCCGGAGCCCCATGATATCGCCCTCTTTCATGTTATGCAGCTGGGTGGTGACAAGGCCCACCTTGTTGATCGTAAAGGCCACGAACCCTTTTTCCGTTGGCGAGGACGCGATGCCGATGGGGATCTCTCCCTTTCCGGCAATGGACAATTCTCCAAACTGCCCCGGTGTATAGGCGAATTTTTTCTCGTCTTCCGGGTTGAGAAACACAAACCTGAAAGTTTTGAGGTTTTTATCCTCTGTTTCCGTGACAATCCTGTCAATGCGAACAGGATAGGGTAAATAAGGATTTCCCAATTGTGCTTTCAATTTTTCATCGCTCCTAGCGCCAGGCGCTAAGCGAAGTCATTCATCAACTTGCAGACTTCCCGGATATCAATGTTCACCGGACAATACCGGACGCAACGGCCGCACCCGGAGCATTGAACGCCGTTTTCGTATTTATCCACATAATACTTGAGCTTATGCATAAAACGCTGCCGAACCCGCTGGAACTTGTTGTCCCTGGGGTTATGCCCCGATCCGTGAAGGGAAAAGAGGGGAAACATGCACGAATCCCAGTTGCGAATCCGGTCGCCCTGTTTCCCCTGAACCTCATCCTGAATGTCGAAACACCAGCAGGTGGGGCAGAGATAGGTGCAGGTCCCGCAGTTAAGACATGCAAAGGCTACCTCTTCCCAGAACGGAGCATCAAAAAGTTCGTTGGTCACCTTCTCTTTCAATTGATCTGTGGGGACCGTGGCGGTGATTTTTTCCCGGGCCGGTTGCTTCAGATCTTCAGCCGCCGCAAGCGCTGCATCGTCTGCCGGATTTCCTTCAGCCTTTCCCAGAAGCGCTTCGCCCTTGTCGGTTAAGGCCTTTGCCAGGAACCGATCCCCCAGATCAAAGAGCAGCACATCCAATCCCGCTTCATGGAATGGATCACCGCCCACCTGGGTGCAGAAGCATGTGGCACAGGGCGTATTGCAACCGAGTCCCACCAGGGTGGTGGCTTCAAAATGCTGTGTCCACCAGGGGTCCTGATATTCAGGATTGTCAAAGTTGCGTTTTACAATTTGAAAGGCCTGGGCGTCACAGGGTCTGATGCCCAAGACCGCCCGGGGCGAATAGTCCTTGGGTGATTCCTTCAGGATATGGGCATCGTCTTCCGCTTCGTCCAGAGAGTATTCAAACATCCTTTCCGATTCCGGATAAATAACGGATTTGGGGGAGAGCCTGGTGTTTTCATAATCAAAGTCCGGCTTTTTGTTCCCGTCAAGGGGCATGAATGTATGAAAATCGCC
>JAFCZI010000242.1 GCA_019314425.1 Deltaproteobacteria bacterium
ACCCCGGGCTACATCGTCCGGCAGACCGTGTTGAAGCCCAAGTATATCGTGAAGGCCAAGAAAGCTTTGAAACAGGCGTTTACCGGGGCTTGGAAAGACAAACCGGGACTGGTTCAAGAGGCCCATGGGGGGACACTTTTTTTAGACGAAATTGGCGATATGGGCACCCACATGCAGACCAAGCTCCTTCGGCTCCTCCAGGAGGGGGAATATAAACCTGTGGGAAGCGTGGTCACCCAAAAAGCAGACCTGCGATTCATCGCCGCTACAAATCACAATATGGATGAGGCGATCAAGGACAAGCGTTTCAGAGAGGACCTTTATTATCGCTTGAACGTAATCCGTTTTGACTTGCCCCGGCTCGCGGATAGGAAACAGGACATACCCCTTTTGAGCTATCATTTTCTGAAAAAATATGCCCGGCGCAATCAGAAAGATATCCGGGAGATATCAACCGCCGCCATACATGCGCTTGCTTCGCAGGACTTTCGAGGCAATGTGAGAGAACTGGAAAATACCATTGAGCGGGGGGTGATATTTTGCAAAACAGACGCCCTGGAAGTAAAAGACTTGTTCCTTGATAACCCGCAGACCCCTTTCTACCCTGCCCTGGACCAGGCGGTATCTCATCTATCCTTCAAGGACGCGAAAGACAAAATGATCGAGCTCTTTTATGAGCAATACATACACGCCATTCTTCTGGAAAGTAATGGAAACATCAGCAAGGCCGCCGAGTCAGCAGGAATCCAGCGGCAATACCTGCACCGGCTCATGAAAGAGGCCGGGATAGATGCTGAAGGCTTCAAGCAGAAAAACCAAGACCTGGTTTGAAAATCATCCCTTCCCGGGTATCCGAAGTCCCAGTTTTTTAAGGGCATCCCCAAGACAAACCCTGCCGATGGGCCGCTCGTTCAGTACCACGGTGATATCTTTGAGGTTGTTATTCACCATTAACTCAACCGCGTGAATAATCCTATCGCTCATGGTTACTGAGGGGTGAAGCGGTAAGCCCTCTTTAGCGGGCAGAAGGATCTCTTCTATTTTCTTTCTGTTCATCGACATCGGCCCTAAGCCCTGCCCGCACAATCCGCCACCGTTCCGGTTTAATATCGGAGGTTGACGGATTACGCCGCCAAAATTGGCAATTGATTTTTCAATCTCTTTTTCTTTTCTTTGAATTCTTTCCTTTGTTATTTTGGGAGTTATTAATCATTTCACATAGTTCATCCACTCCACAAGGTTTTGGGATATAGTCATAAGCCCCCAGCTTAATCGCCTCCATGGCGGTGTCGACGCCCCCGTGCCCCGTAAGCATGATAACCTGAGATGAGATGTTTAATTCATTGAGTTTTTTAAGGATATCGATCCCGTTCATCCCCGGCATTTTTAAATCAAGTACAGCCACATCATACGCTTCTTTTTCAAGGACTCGAATGGCTTCTTCCCCCTCATTGACCGCCTTGGTCTGGTAGCCCCTTGTATTCAAAAGCCTTGTCATATTCTCGCAGAATACGAGTTCATCATCCACGATCAGTACTTTTAATCCATCCATTTGTTTCACCTCCTGTAACCGTAATCACCTGTTTTTATATTCGAGTTTCAAAAATTCCATGATTTACAAATCAATTGTCTTCAAAACGGCCAAATAATGGGGATCAATATGCTTGCAGTGATCCACATAATCAAATTCATTGGAATTCCGATTTTAAGATAGTCGCTGAACCGGTAACCCCCCGGCCCAAATACCATCATGTTGCATTGATAACCGATGGGAGTGGCGAAGCTTGCGGACGCCCCCATCATAATAGCAAAAATATAGGGTGTGACGTTGACGCCCATTTGATTTGCCGTGGCCATGGCGATGGGGAAGAGTATCAATGCGGCCGCGTTATTGGTGACCATCTCGGTAAGAATGGAAGTGGTCAGGTATAAAGCAGCCAGAATCAGCCAGGGATTGCCATGTCCCAGACCGACCGCCTGTGCGGCAATGAATCCGGCCGCGCCCGTTATCTCCATTGCCTTTCCAATACCGAAGGCGGCGATAATAACCAGCAGGACCTGTGTGTCGATGCTGCGCAATGCCTGCGGGGGGGTGATGCACCGGGTAATCAGCAAAATAGTGGCGGCGATGATCGATGACTTGAACATTCCGATCCCCCCGAATGACGCCAGCAACACCATGCCAATCAGTACCATTACGGAAAATATGGCCTTGTTGTGACGAGGCGACGAAGATTCTTCGAGTTGACTGATCAGGTAAAAGTCCCGAGAGTTTCGGTGACGCACATAGAAGGATGGGTGTGTTTCGAGAAGCAATGTGTCGCCCGATTGCAAAACGATGTTTCCTATCGTCCCCTTAATCTGGCTGCCGGCCCTTGATACCGCGACAATGACCGAGTCGTAGAGCTGTCGGAAATGTCCACCGACAATGCTGCGCCCGATTAATCGGTTGGAAGGCGAAACCACCACTTCGACCAGGCAACGATCTGGCCGTGGCGTGCCTATTTCGAACATCCTTTCCAGCACCGGCGTTAACCCCTTGGCTTTCTGCAGTTCCGACACCAGATCGGTATCTCCGACAAAAATCAGACGATCCCCTTCTTTTATTTCCGTCTCTCTATCTATTGTGGGGAGGATCCGCCCATCGCGGATGATCTCTATTATATTGAAATCATTTTCCGACGTGAATCCGGCCTGCCCTAATGTTTTTCCCTCAAGACCGCTGGATGGGCTTACCTCCATTTCGATGGTATATTCTTTCGGATCACCCATTTGCTCGATGGCGGATGAGCGATCGGGAAGAAGCCAGCGAGCCAGGAGGAAAATGGCCCCGTACATAACGATAACGCTGGGAACACCTACCTTGGCGATTTCAAAAAAAGCGATCTTGATTCCGGTCTCCTTTTCGAAAATACCACTGATCACGAGGTTTGTACTGGTACCGATGACCGTGCATGTTCCACCCAGAATCGCAGCATAGCTCAGGGGAATCATTAACTTGGATACGGGTATCTTGATACGCTTTGCCCAGGCGGAAATGGCCGGGATGAAAATTGCCACTACGGGCGTGTTGTTCAGAAAAGCGCTCAATACGGTGGTCGGCAACATCATGCGCAATTGCGCTGCGGCCGTGGATTTCGGACGACCTGACAGAAATGGTGTAATGAGTTTGATGGCCCCCGTCTCCTTTATCGCGGCAGCCACGATGAACAAAATAGCCACTGTCAGCATCCCCTTGTTGGCCATCCCGATCACGGCTTGAACCGGCGTTAGAATGCCGACCGTCAGGAGCAGCACCAATGTTCCCAGACAAACCCATTCCGGGCCAATTTTTGTTTTTGCGAGCAAGATGAACATTGAAACCACACTCGCCATTGTAAACCACATTTGCCATTCCATGTTTTCCTCCTTGGTTCTATTCGGGAGAAACCTCCCATGCCTGGCGGCAGGGAGGTTTCATGTACGGATGTCCCTGCGGAACTTTGTATTCCGAGCTTATTTTGCATCTCCGGAAAATGGGGTCATTCCCTACCACCTCCTAAACAATGTTTGACCGAACACCTTATTTTTCGGTCAGAAATAATTGATATTAGAACATTCTGGTTTTTTCGATATTCTCTCGGTCTATGCTTCCTTTTATCTGACATTCAGCGTTCAAATCCGGTTTTTACAATAATTGTGCCAAAAAGAAGATTTTATGCGAAAATTCGGCTACCTTATTGAAATGACAGAGAAAATATGAAAAGTTGGTGTCCTCGACAATTTGGCAAATGGCTGCGTTTTCCCAGTTTATCCTGCGCAGATGAAACCCTCAGTAACCACCCCGTGTATCCTGTTTGTTTACACCCACCAAACGCCTTGCAGCGCTGAAATACAAAAAGTCCTATAAAATCAATAGATAAGCTTGAAACTTAATCTGGAGATCTTGTGCCGACTTTTGGCATATATCTTGAATTATGTTGAAGCATGGCATTAACAACAAAGAACGGTTGGGTGGTGAAATGGAAAACTCAAAAGAAACACAATGGCGTACATCTCGAAAAGAAGGTGGGGAACACAACAAGGCCTATTATGCCAGGCTGAATCGTAAATTCATTTTACTGACGCTCATCTGTTCCGTGATTCCCCTTCTTTTGGTGGGCTGGGGTA
>JAFCZI010000472.1 GCA_019314425.1 Deltaproteobacteria bacterium
ATCCGGTAATTCGTTACGCAGTAAGTCCACTATTTTGATACTCGTTCCCGGGACGGGTTGACCAACATAGTCCTTTCTGATATCCAATGGTGACGGGTAGGGGCAAATTATCCCCAGACCCGGTCCGACCTCGGATGCGCCCCACATAGAGGTAAGGTATAGCCCCCCCATCTCATTTTGAACCCTTACAATCAATCCCGCCGGCAGCTTCTGCCCCCCGGTAAGACATGCCCTGAGAGAAGATAAATCATAATTATTTCTGTTTGGATAATTTAACTCTAAGAGGTAATGAGCAGGAGCAGCCGTTTGCACGGAAACTTTTTCTGTTTCAATAATCTCAAAAACCTTCTCTGTATTAAACTTTTCCATGAGGACAACGGTCGATTCGAGCAAAAGGGGTTGAATCAGGATTGCCCCGCAACCATAGGAATGACACATTGGTAAAAATCCTATAAAAATATCTTCCGAATTTGCGTCAACAACCATGGAATATATAAACCCCGCCCTTACAGCCTGATAATGGGTGAGCATGGCCCCCTTTGGTTCCCCGGTAGTTCCTGAAGTATAGATCAACATGCTCAGGTTATTCTGAATATTAATCTCGGGGGGCGAATATTTCTTCCCGAAGCCTCCATTTATCAAATCGAAAAATCCATGCACGTCCTCGCCCTCGTCTTCCCCAACAAGGACAATCAATTCAAGCTCTGGCAGCGTTTCTTTAATGCTCAGGATTGAATCGAGGTAATCGAATTCATCCCATTCCCTGAAAATAACGACACCCTTGGCTCCTGAATTCCTGAGTATGAATTCGGATTCCACCTTTCGATATTGTGGGTTTATCCATGTAACGATGACCCCAAGTTTCTGAAATGCGTAAAAAGATACAACAAGCTCGAAAGAGTTCTTCATATAAATAGCCGCTATATCTCCCTTCCCAAACCCGAGTTCCGAGAGACCGACCGCAAGAGCATCCGCCATATCGTTTAATTCTTTATATGTCTTCCTGTGCTCACCGATCACGATAGCCGTTTTATCCGGCACAGAATTCGCACCTTTCTCTAAAATTTGCCCTACAGATAAAGATCCTACAGCAGACAGCGAAAGACCAAGCCGCTTGCCAAGGATAGTATCAATATCGCTATCCCACTGATCTATATTAGTATTACGCTTCATAATATCCTCATGCCAAAACCTTTTTACCATGGACTTGAACTCAAATGCCGTTTGAATGGATCGCTCAAAAAATTTTTTAACCTCTTCCTTTCCAACATAGACAAAATGGTGCCCTTGGCATAGGACTTCAACGTCAAGCATTACTAACCGCCTGATAGAACTCAAATAGATATCAAAATCCACAAGACTTTCGGTGCAGATATAGCCACTAATATCAGCGCAACCACCAGCTTCTGAGGCTATAAGAATCTTACGTTCGGGAATGTAGTAGCTAATAAAATCCCGGGTATGGCCTGGGGTGTGAAAGGCTTTTACAGTCAATCCCTTCTCAAGTTTTACGAGTTGACCATCTTCAACGACCAACTCTGTCTCAAAGGGCTCAAAGCGATCGCATAGGAGCATTGCATCATCCATGTCCGCAGCATTTTCCATAGCATCTTTGCTCAATTTACGAATGAGCTTAACGGCGTTCTCTCGTTTCATGATATTCACCGCTTCTTTTGATGTAGCCGTCCTTAAGCCTGGAAAAACCTTTTTCAAATAGGAGGTCGCCCCGCAATGATCAAAATGAACATGGGTCAGAAAAAGAAGTACAGGATATCTCTTTCCCAATATCGTTTTGATGGCCCCCTCATAGATACCACCATACATCGCAAGACCAGCGTCAAAGAGGACTGGTTTTCGACCATTCAAAAGATATACGGGATTCTCCGCTTTGCCTAACACATGGAAATCTTTAACGACTTGTCCTGTCTGAGCAATAATCAAAACCACCCCTTCTCCCGTGTATTTTCATTTCATTCTCTACCCTTTAAAAGCATCTTTTCCATCTTTTAATAAATTTGTATTTCTAAGTTGTTGAATAGACATCACCTCCTATCTTTTAACGTTTCAGATTTTTT
>JAFCZI010000473.1 GCA_019314425.1 Deltaproteobacteria bacterium
GTGCATGAATAGGCCGAAAAATCCTGTTAGAATGGGTTATCTAAATTTGTTCAGGAGGATAACCCATGACCAACGAAAAAGCAAATCTGAAGCTCACCCTCGAAAAAGCGCAAGAGCAGTTTACCATTTGGCGCAAAACCCGGAAAAAGCGCGGATCCATCCCGGAAAAATTATGGAATGTCGCCATATCACTTGCTGAGACTTATACCATCCACCAAATATCAAAGGGGTTGAACCTAAACCATACCGTCCTGAAGGACCGGGTAGAGGCCAAAACAAAGCCGGGGGCAAAATGAAGATCCATGTGAAAGGCCATACGGACATCAATCTTGTACTCCTGACCCAAACCTTTTGGAGCCAACAGCCATGATGCAAATTACACCGCAGATGCGGATCATTTTGGCAGTTGAGCCCGTGGATTTCCGTAAAGGCATTGATGGCCTGGCCGCAATATGCCGTCGTGTTTTGAAAAACGATCCGTTTTCCGGGTATGTCTTCGTATTCCGAAATAAACGAGGTTCTGCCATAAAAATCTTGGTATATGACGGTCAGGGATTCTGGTTGTGCCAGAAACGGCTTTCATCGGGTCATTTCCGATGGTGGCCGGGAAGGGAGAAAGGCCAAATGGAACAACTGGCGGCACATGAGCTGCAAATGCTGTTATGGAACAACAATCCGAATAGCGCAGCACCTTTATGGAAAAAAAGTGGCCCTGTCATCTTGCGTTCTGGGGAAACATGTATTATGTTCTTTTTATGGACCCGGCAATCAAATACAGAGGCAAGACATTCAACGATGATGATATCTCCTTTATAAAGGGGCTAATCGCCGAGAACCCGGAATCCAGTCGGTTTGCACTATCAAAAATGCTCTGCAGGGAATGGAACTGGGTACAACCCAATGGGGCCTTGAAGGATGTGGTGTGCCGGGGGTTCATGTTGCAACTTCACCGGGCGGGGCAGATCCAGCTCCCCGAAAGAAAGCGTCCTCCGCTCAATCCGTTTGGAAAGCGGAAAAAGCCTGAAGTTGTTCATATCCAACAAAAACCCCTGCTTGGATCCCTGAAATCCATTATTACCTGAACTATTGTCAGCCTGTGGGAGAACATTTAAAATACATTGTTTACGCTCAGGGCGACCCCATTGCTTGTATGGCATGGTCGTCAGCGCCGCGACACATCAAAGCCCGAGATCAGTTTATCGGATGGATTCCGGATGTCCGAATGAAAAACCTTCCCCTCATCGCCTACAACACCCGTTTTCTCATATTGCCCTGGGTAAAGATGAAGAACCTGGCGTCTCACATATTGGGTCAAATGGCCCGGATTCTCCCCGGGGATTGGCAAAAACAATACCATCACCCCATTTATTGGGCGATACCACTGGGCGTGGCAAAGACGATCAGACCCATAAGCCCAACCGGACCATCAAGGCGATTTGGGGGCTCCCACTGTCAAAGCATTTTCGGGAGCGGCTGTGCCATGTCCAATAAGCCCATCGAACTAACCCCGGAAGAGTTAAAAACCCTTCTCGAACGGGTGAAAGCTGCCGTATCAGAAGAAGACTATGAAATCATCAAGGAGATGACCGAGGTCCTTCAAGCCATGAGTCAGGTTGTGGATCAAAAGGCGGCATCCATCAAACGGTTGCTTAAACAGTTGTTTGGTCAGAAATCCGAGAAAAAAAAGGGTGTGTTAAACAACCAGGATAATGAAGACAAGCCCGATGAGCCCAAGAAGAAACCATCCGCTTATACCGGCGCGAAAAAGGTCCAAATAAATCTCGAAGGCCTGAAACCCGGCGAATTCTGTCCGCTATGCCTGAAAGGCAAAGTTTACAGAAAATCACCCGGAATTGTGATTCGAATCGTGGGATCGCCTCCTTTAGGGGGAACCCTTTACGAAATGGAAAAGCTTCGATGCAATTTATGTGGGGAAACCTTTACAGCAAAACCTCCCGAAGATATTGGAGAGAAAAAATATGATGAAACCGCTACCGCCATTATTGCCCTTCTGAAATACGGCAACGGGTTTCCATTTTACAGGCTGGTCAAAAACGCCTCCCCATCAGCAAAACCCGCTTATGCGGAAATGCTAAAACAGGCGGCCCAAGGCGAGCTGTTTCACAGCGATGATACAACAGCCAAAGTCCTGAGCCTAATGAAAGAGGGTGAAACCGAAAACGGCAGGAAGGGAATATTTACAACCGGTATTCTTTCAAAAATGGAAGATCGAATGGCTGTCCTTTATTTTACCGGAAGAAATCATGCCGGTGAAAACATAGACGATTTACTCCAAAAAAGGCTTCAGGGGCTCAGCCCACCTCAGTTAATGTGCGATGCTCTTTCTCGAAACATCCCGAAAGTGCTTGAAGTCATTCTCTCGAACTGTTTGACCCATGGCCGAAGAAACTTTGTCGACATCATCGATGCCTTTCCCGATGAATGCCGGCATGTAATTGAAACTCTCGCGAAGGTCTATCATAATGACGAGATTGCCAAGGATAAAAGCATGTCCCCTCAAGATCGCCTGACATTCCATCAGGCTGAAAGTAAACCCCTGATGGACGATCTTTATACCTGGTTCAAGCAGCAGCTTGACGAAAAAAGAGTGGAACCTAACTCAGGTCTGGGCAAAGCCATTGCATACATGATGAAACACTGGGCGCCTTTGACCCGGTTTCTGGAAATCCCGGGCGCGCCGCTCGACAACAATATCTGTGAACGTGCATTGAAAAAATCCATTATCCACAGGAAAAACTCCCTGTTTTATAAAACCCAGAACGGGGCGGACGTAGGTGACATGTTCATGAGCCTTATTCAAACCTGCAATATGGCCAAAGAAAATCCTTTCGATTACCTGGTCGCCCTTCAGAAAAACGCATGTGAAGTCGCTGAAAATCCCGAAAAATGGTTGCCCTGGAATTTCAGGCACTCCATACCCTCTCCAAATTAAGAATCCACTTCGGTGTTTAGATGCCATGTTGAACACGGCATGGTATCACCCCTCAAAAAAATTAACTTTTTTTCGTCTATGCAGGCTTACCGAAAGGACACGCTGTGAACAGGTTCCGGATGGTCCGATCACTCATCTTGTAGGTGTAATAAAGTGGGAACATACAGGTTACATCGTCATCGTCTGCAAGCACATTGACGATGGCCGGGTGGGCACTGGAGATAAATTCGCTCAAAACAGGTTCGAGGGAATGAAACACCAGGAGGCTTGGGTTGTTTTTGAGCGGGAGTGAATAGTTTTTTAAGATTTGCTCGTTGAAGAGAATGCGGCTCAGGTAGGTTTTGGGAAGATCCGGTCTGGGGTGTTCCACCAGCTGGACATCCAGAAACACATTATGATATTTTTCAAGCGATTCAGCGAACGCCCGGTCCATTTCATTGAAGGCTTTTTCCACCTTGAGTCGCAGGTTCGGTTCAGACGCCAATTTTTTTGACAAAAACGGGGGAATGGTTTCATTCTTGATAAAGACCACATCAAACATTACGGTTCTGGGCGAAAATTTTTCCAGGTTGTTCAGCATTTGCGCATGGACGTCGCGTTTCCAGGGCCATTTTCCGATGGACGCAATGGCATCTTCATCAAAGCCAGAAGGACGACTTCCCGGGATACCAGTGGGTTGGTTTCATGAACATCGGGTTCCCGAAGGAAAAAGAGGCCATTCAGCAGATTCCGTTCAATTCCCAGAAAAAGCCGCGTTTGTGAAGAGACGAAGTGCATTACGGAAAAAACCGACAGGCCGATCAGCAGAACGATAATGGCTTTTTTAAGCATGGTACTTCCTCTTAACCGAAATTCGTGATGTTTTAAAAATGGTCCTTTGTTATCAGTGAGTTGCACTTCAAAAAATCTTCTTTTGGGCACTACACATTTGAATTCCATTTAGATAATCGCCTT
>JAFCZI010000243.1 GCA_019314425.1 Deltaproteobacteria bacterium
TCAGATTAAAGGGGCCGTTGTCAGGCTCTTTTTTTATGCAAAAAAATAGGCGGAGAGAGTGACCGCTCTCATCCGCCTGGATAAATGGGGCTATTATGCCCTCGAAAACAGGTGACCATGATACAGTTTGTGGATGTCGTACTCAAGGTAATTTTTGTCCAAGGACGTAATTTTTTATGGCAAAGGCCATCCGAATGCCCCAAATGCGCTAATTGGAAGGTATGGGGTCATGGACATGTTCAGCGTAATTTTGAAGGATTTAGCGTTCCGTTATGGCTGAAACGTTATCGATGTCCGGAATGCGGCTGTATCATTCAAATGAGACCGTCAAGCCATTTCAGCCGATTCCAATCTTCCAGAGAAGTCATCCGTTTTGCTCTTGCTCGGCGGATTAGCCATGGAAAGTGGCCCCCGGGTCAGTTTTCAGGGCGTATGCGTCACTGGCTGAGAAACCTCAGGCGCCAAATCAGGGCCCGTCTAACAGAGAAGTGGAAATCCGGATTGATGAAAGGCTTTGACTGTTTGGTTGCCATGGGGCGCGTTCCGGTCAGTAGGTCAATTTAATCCGCTATAAAACCAAGCTGATACCCACCCTACCGAAGGCTCCTTTTGAAATAGATTTTCAGGGAATATATGCAGGGGTAAACCGCATTTCGGCACTGAACTAAACGCCGAACTCAACCTGCAACCCTAAAACGAGAGGAGTCTTATGAAAGAACAGCAGAAAATTGATGTAGCCGTATTCCGATTTGGCATCATTCAGGATTTTGTAAACGGTTCGAAGCTGGACTATGGCGAACAAGCGAAATTGCTTCGGGAAAAGTGCAAGCACAAGTGGGATATTCCCCATTCCCACAGAACCAGTGTCAGTAGAGGAACCATCCAACGCTGGATACGGATCTACGAGGAGAGCGGGAACGCTCTTAAATCCCTGTACCCCAAAGGTAGAAGTGACAAGGGAAAACTTCGGGTATTGGACAGGGAGGGATGTCTGACCCTCAAACAAATGCGGGAAGAAATGCCGGATGCCACCGTTCCTTTTATCCTGAAAACCATGGAAGAGCGGGGTTGCACGTCTTCCCAATTGCCCCCATCAACGGTTTATCGTTTTTTTCATCACAACGATCTGATGCGACCCACAAAGGCTCGGGAAGACCGACGCAAATTTGAAGCCGAACATCCCAATGACATCTGGCAGAGCGATGTGATGCACGGCCCACATCTGGAAATTGATGGCAAAAAACGAAAAACCTATTTGATCGCCTTTATAGACGACCATTCCAGATTGATCGTTTATGCCAGGTTCTATACCTCGGAAACCACCCGGGCTTTTATGCATGCTTTCGAACAGGCGCTGTTGAAGCGAGGGTTGCCCCGAAAACTTTACGTCGATAATGGTAGTGCCTTTCGTTCCAGGCAGTTGATGCATACAACCGCATCCCTCGGTATGGCATTCCAGGGCTTATAAGCCACAGGGCCGCGGCAAAATTGAGCGTTTTTTTAAAACCGTCCGATCGCAGTTTTTACCTGGATTTACCGGCAATAGCCTCGATGAGATTAATCAGGCCTTCGAAGCGTGGCTCTCCAGTGACTACAATGTTCGTAAGCATTCTGCAACGGGTAAAAAGCCCCTGGAGCGCTTTGCAGACGGAATTGAATGTATTCGCGCAACACCAGACAACCTGAAAGACCACTTCAGAAAGGCTGCCCGACGGAAAATCAACAGGGATCGGACCCTTGTTCTTGACAAGCATCTGTATGAAGGGCCGGTGGCACTTATCGGGAAACAGGTGGATTTACTGTATCACGAAAACGAATATGACAGGGTTGAGCTTCGATTCAAACAAAAATCTTACGGTTTCCTCAGACAGGTGGACCTGCACGCCAACTGCCGGGTTAAACGGGATAAAAACAATGACCCGGTTATTGTGAGCAGTGATAAAACACCCCTAAGCGGTCAGATGTGGGAGGCGAACCCATGAACAGTTCCTATCGTATGTTCTTTGAACTTCAGAGAGAACCCTTCACTGCCGACATCGCCCATAAAGAAATTCTGGTAACCCCTGCCATTAAAGGCGTGGAAGAACGTATTCACTACGCTGTGAGACTGGGTGCCGTAGCTTTGATTACAGGAGAAATCGGCAGCGGAAAATCGACGGCTTTGAGATATGTTGCAGGCTGTTTTCATCCTTCCGAGTATCGGATTCTCCATGTAACAGCCTCGGCAGGGTCTATCCTGGAGCTCTACCGCCATATCCTTGGGGAACTCCATCTGGAACCTGTAGGCAGTTCACGGGCTAAAATAACCCGAAAAATCAAGCAGGAAATCAAAGACACCGTTCTTGGCAAAAAAATGAAAATCATCCTGGTGATTGATGAAGCTTCGCTGCTTCGTCTCGATGTGTTTGCCGAGCTGCATACCCTGACCCAGTTTGACAATGATTCCAAACCGTTCTTACCCATGGTGCTTGCAGGCCAGGGCAACCTGGTGGATAACCTGAAGTATCGCTATTCCTTACCTTTGGCTTCAAGGGTAGTGGGCAGATGTCACCTTCAGGGGGTGAATCAACAGGGTATGGAGGATTATCTGGCCCACCATCTGGCCATTGCCGGTGTCCACAACAGTCTTTTTGAAGCGCCCGCTGTTACAGCTATCCATCAAGGTTCCGGCGGGCTGTTCAGAAAAGCCAACCATCTGGCCCGGGGTTCCCTTATTGTTGCAGCCCGGGGTAAATCCAGCATGGTCTCTTCAGAGCATGTACGCATTGCTGCCACTGAACTTTTTTAATCTCAATATTTCCGATCCCGGCCGAAGGGGAACCGCTTCGACCGGGATAATGCCATGGAAAAACTTCTTGAAAAACTACGCCGTTTCTTTCATGACGGTTTTTATCTGGCTGTGCTGGATCTGGAAGCCGGTGCACGGTGGACCGTGGAGCCGAAACCATCAAACATCCCCTACCTCAAGGCCGAAAATGCACAGGGTCGGCATATCCTCATTCAACCCCGCTCTCAAGCCTACTATTTATTAGTGGATGATGTGCCGCCGGATACCCTTGTGTTTCATCACAAATTCAATAACGGTGCATGGAAACCTGGAAGAATGCTGGTTGAAACCTCCCCTGATAATTACCAGGTATGGATACATGCCCACCGGCCCCTACCGCTTGATGAAAAACGATACTGGCTGAAAAGACTTAAATCTGATCCTGGCGCAGACCCTTCCAATAGGTGGGGACGATCTCCCGGCTTTAGAAACAGAAAGAAAAAATACCGTGACGCCTCTGGTAAATATCCTTTGGCAAGGCTGATTTGGATAGATTGGAACCGAAATGCGTATATACCCAAACCCAAAACAACACAGCATTTACCCATTCGCACATATCTTTCCCCTCAACCACTGGAGGGGGGCGTGTGTCATGCTGTTAAAATCTTTCGCCATCAGTATGAACGTGGGAATGAGTCAGCAACGGATTTTGCCTATGCCATGGCCCTTATCAGGAGGGGAGGTGATGACAACTATGTTCGCCATTGTCTGCTTTCGGAAAGGACTGATTGGTCTCATCATGACGGTTCCCGGAGAAAAGAGGCCTATTTAAAAAGGAGTATACAGCGAGCAAGATGCTTTGTTGAATCAACTTAAGTAGACGCAGATAAAATGACTTTTTTTGAGGATAAACCCTTTGGTTTTTGAGAAAACCAATTTAATGTGAAAATCTCAAAAGCTGTTCCAAATAATCAGAAAGTTTTGGTCAGGGCAAAATGAAAATCAACAAACATACTCAGAAAACGTCTTAAACGTTTACCAGCCGTCTTCTTCTTTATCACCCATCGCCCCTTTAATGACCTGGCCCAATAGTAGGTGAAACCAAGAAAGTCAAAGGTCTCCCGTTTTGCGCCGCTCATCGGCCTTCCAAAGGCTATCAGCCTGGTTTTTTCCGGGTGAAGGCTCAGTTTGAATCCCTCAAAACGCCTCGGCAGTACTGCCATCAGACGCTCCGCATCAGACTTCAATTGAAAGCCGATTATGAAATCGTCCGCAAAACGGATCAGAAAACACTTACCCTTCAGCCTCGGTTCAACCTCTTTAACAAACCAGTCGTCCAGCACTCACGCCACCCTGGGGCGTTCCTTTCTCAGGGTATATGATTTCGTCACCCTCCACGACCCCGACGTTCAACCACTTGCCGACCAATCGCAAGATGCCGCCATCATTGACCCTTTTACGCAGTATTTCTCGTAATAATGAGTGATCTATGTTGTCAAATAGTCCCGTAATATCCGCGCTCAAAATCCAGTTTATGTTCAAACCGGTACACTTTTCACGAAGTTCTTTCAGCGCCAGGTGTTGACTGTGACCCTCCCGAAATCCATGGGAAACGTCATAAAACAAGGGCTCGTAAACCAGCCCCAGCAAAGTCGCCACCGC
>JAFCZI010000244.1 GCA_019314425.1 Deltaproteobacteria bacterium
TAAGAGGAAGGCTCTATCCATCACATTACGCTCTTCTATACTATTGCAAAGGTGAAAAACCGGCCAAATTTCACCCTGACAGGCTACCCATGAGCATATGCCCACATTGTTTCGGAGATCTTAAAGATTATGGCGGTTATAAAGATAAAATGAACCCTAACGGGATTAATATGTCGGATGTATGGCTGGATATTCCCCCGGTGAGGCACAAAAAATATAAAAAAAGAAAAGGCGCAAATGAACTCTCAGTAAAGTTGCTGGATCGAATCATAGAAATGTCAACAGATGAAGGTGATACGGTTTTTGATCCTTTTGGCGGCTCTGGAACAACCTATGCTGTTTCAGAAATAAAGAATAGAAAGTGGATAGGCGTAGAAATCGGACCTGTAGAAGACATTATCAACCGTTTCAAAAACATTGAAGAAGATGTCGAAAACCTCGGCAAAATACGAAAAGGCATAAACAGTCTATTTACTGAAAAGGCGTTGAAAAGCAGAACTCAAAAAGGATTGTGGACAACTGAATCGATAAACCAAAAAAAAGAAAAGCGTTCCGCAAAATCCAATTATTGAACATCTTAATGCAATTATTGCGGGAAAGAAACCCGTTTAACCAAATCGCGTCAAACAGGCTTGAGGCCATGGAAGCGTCCCCGTTATTCCTTCCCGCAACATGGGAAATACATTAATCGCTGCTTAAGCAGACTCCTGCCGTGAAACCTCATGGATATCCAATCGAGGTGACGCCATGGTGATGCCCTCTTCATCGAACCGGGTTTTAATCTTTTCATTGAGCCCCCAGCGGCCCACCAGGGCATATTTTTTCTCCACCCAGAACCTGGCTTTCATCTCCATGTACCCCGGGGCAAATTTGTCAATGACCACCCGAGGGGCGGGCTTTTCCTGAACAATTTCAGATTCTTTGAGAATGTTTCCCACAACCTCCTTCACCTTTCCCACATCCGCATCATAAGGGATGAAGAAATTGATATCCAGGCGGCGCTTGGGCCTGAGGCTGGTATTGATCACCTGATCATTCAACACCTTGTGGTTGGGGATATAAACCACTTTTCCGTCGAAAGTCCGAAGCCTCGTGTGCATGACCGAGATGAGATCCACCTTGCCCATGGTACCGCCGATGCTGACCACATCCCCTTTCTTGAGGGGCAGCTTGGGAATATACGGTTTGGCGATGACAAAGGCCGCCACAGCCACCATCACGATGACCATAATCACCCTGAAAAGAAGGGCCGCCGGGAATCCGATGAAGTTCAGAACCACCAGTGCCCCCACCAGAAGCACCAGGATGTGGAGACCGGTCACCGAATAGGCGGCCCTTCGCTCGGGCATTCCCCCTTTGATCAGAAGGGAGGCCACAAATTTCCCCAGATATTTCACCAAGACCAACAAAATAATCAGCAGAATCATGCCCTTGACCACCATGGGACCCAATTCGCTACCCACTTTACTGATCTGATCCACATAATTGTTCAGGCCCGAAGGTAAGTTGTTCATGGGACAATCTCCTTCTCTATGTTGTGTTATTCAATCTTTTTTCGATACAGCCGCAGGCTGTTGCTCACCACCGTAATGCTGCTCATGGCCATGGCCAGGGCGGCCAGGATGGGGTGCAGATCTCTCATAAACCCGGGTAAAAATGTAAAGGAATAGAGGGCGCCTGCTGCGACGGGGATGAGAACGATATTGTAAACAAACGCCCAGAACAGGTTCTGGCGAATGGTAACCATGGTGGCCCGACTGATGCGAATGGCCCGGGGCAACGCCTTTCAGGTTGCCGCTCTGAAGGATCACGTCCCCCGTCTCAAGGGCCACATCCGTCCCCGTCCCGATGGCCAGTCCCACATCGGCCCGGGCGAGGGCAGGCGCATCGTTGATGCCGTCCCCCACCATGCCCACGCGTTCCCCCTGGTCCTGAAGCTCCTTGATTTTCCCTTCCTTTTCATCGGGCAACACATCCGCCGCCACCTCATCGATCCCGGCTTTTTCGGCGATCACCCGGGCGGCCCGTTCATTGTCGCCCGTCAGCATGACCACCTTGAGGCCTTCACGATGAAGTTCCGCCACCACCTCAGCCGACTCTGCTTTAAGGGTGTCGGACAGACCGATGATTCCCGCGAATCGGTTGTCTGAGGCCACCACCATGAGGGTTTTCCCCTGATCTTCCAGGGATTGAATCTGATCTTCCACATCCCGGGAAATGCCCATTACCGTTTCCCGAAGCCAGGCGGGTTTTCCCATTTGAACCCATCCGCTCCCTTCAATCTGCGCGATCACCCCATGCCCCCGCAGGGCCTTGAATGAGGACGGTTCCAGCAACTCAATACGCCGATGACGGGCTTCTTCCACAATGGCCCGCCCCAGGGGATGCTCGGACCCTTTTTCAACGGATGCGGCCATTTTCAGAAGCAGGTTTTCATCCCCCGCAAAGCCTTCGGCCACTTGAACATCCACCACCGAGGGCTTCCCCACGGTGAGGGTCCCGGTCTTGTCAAACACCAGCGTTCCCAGGCGTGCCGCCATCTCCAGGGCCTCGCTGTTTTTAAACAAAACACCCTTTTCAGCACCCTTTCCGGTTCCCGCCATGATGGCGGTGGGGGTGGCAAGCCCCAGCGCGCAGGGGCATGCAATCACCAGTACCGACACCATTCGAATCATGGCGGGAACAAATTCACCACCCAGGACCCACCAGAGGATGAAGGTCAGTATGGCAATGGCAATAACGCCCGGCACAAAAAAAGAGGCCACGCGATCAGCCGTGGCCTGAATGGGGGCCTTGCTCCCCTGGGCTTCCTGAACCAGACGGATAATCTGGGCCAGGGCCGTATCCTGACCCACCTTTGTGGCCTCAAATTTAAGCAGGCCCTCACCATTAATCGCACCACCGATCACAGGATCTTCAGGCCCTTTGTCCACGGGAATGGGTTCACCGGTGAGCATGGATTCATCCACACTCGATTCCCCTTCGATCACCACACCATCCACGGGAATACGCTCCCCGGGCCTCACCAGAACCAGGTCTCCCGCTTTAACGGCCGCCAGGGGGATCACCTGTTCTTCTCCATCCACCACAATGGCAGCCGTTTTCGGCCGCAAGCCCATCAGCTTGCGGATGGCACCACCGGTACGTCCCTTGGTCCTGGACTCCAGCATTTTTCCCAATTTGATGAGGGTAATAATCACGGCGGAGGTTTCAAAATAGACCTGCTTTCCCATCAACGGATAAAGCAGAAGGGCCACGGAATAGAAATAGGCCACGGATGATCCCATGGCCACCAGAACATCCATGTTGGCGCTGCCGTTTTTCAGGCTTTTGAAGCCCCCCACATAATAATCCCAGCCCGTGTAGAACTGCACCGGGGTGGCCAGAGCCAGAAACAGCCAGTTCACCCACGCCTCGTGGCTCCATTGACCCAGGAGACCGAAGTCCCGGCCCATGCTGAGCAGAAAAAGCAGCACTACAAAAACAACACCCACCAGAAATTTTTGCGTCTGGTCTCTGATCTCGGCGTTCCGAGCCAGCTGTTCCGCATCTTCGCCGCCGGCATCGTCCGGCCGCACCGCGCCGAACCCGGCCCCTTCGATGGCCGCAACCACCTCTTCCAAACCGGTCGCGGAGGGCGCATACACCACCGTCGCCTGCTCAGAGGCAAAATTAACGTGAACGTCCTCAACCCCCGGTATCTTCTTGACGGCCCGCTCCAGGTTGGCCGCACAGTTGACACAGGTCATACCGGTAATGGGAAGGGTGAGATGGGTCTGCTCGGCCATTGCGGTCTAATCCGATGCCCGGGTAGTTGATTTCTTTGAGGGTGGCCCTGAGGTTGTCTTCCGTGGCTGGCGCCGCCCACTCAACTTTTATCATTTTCATGCCGGGATCTCCCTCAACTGAGGAGACCCCATCCAGTTCATTGAGCTCTTTTTGAATCGCCTTCACACAATGGCCGCAACTGATGTTGGGGATCGAAAATCGGGTTGTTTCCATTTTTCATACCCTCCATAAAAAATCATTAAAAGCGGTGATAGGCCATGTTCCGCTTACCGAACGGCAATTCTGAGTGCAACAAGTACAGGGATCAAGCATAGAAGCGAGGTATCAGCTATGGAACACTGAAAGCCGCCGGGGTATCAAGGCAATCCCGTTGCCAAAAGAGCATGGGGGTGTCTCATGTCGCACGCCCGTCTCATTTTACGATATGAGACAATTCTTTGCATCCTTCCTGCCGGCTTTTCCCCATATTTCTTCTACCATCGCGCCACTCTATTTTGGACCCGTTATGGCGACCCATGAGACGTTATTGTCTCACAACATCCCCTACGATTGCGGTCAAAATTTAAGGTGGTGGTTAAAAAGATGTTAACAGTTTAATATTACAGATATTTTTATGAATACTGTTTGATAAACACTCTTTTGGCACAGAACCTGCTTACTTCTGGAGCATCTGAATTACTCCCGGAGGGATAAGGGACGATATCCGATAATTCAACAACATAATAATGAGTATCCAGTGGATGGTCACTAACTAAATCTTTTGCAAGGAAGATAAAATAAAAAAAATGGTATGTTCCGTTTGC
>JAFCZI010000245.1 GCA_019314425.1 Deltaproteobacteria bacterium
TTTCTTCATACATTTGCATGAAGTTGTCAGCATCCATCTCCTCTGCGGCGTCATCATTTCGCGGCATCATGCTCTGATCATCATCTGTGCCTTGCCCATCTTCATGGATCACCTGATCATCGTCATGGGTTGCCGTTTCATCCTTGGCGTTTACGGTTTCGTTTTGAGTTAAGAAGTCAGTTGCCTTTTCCATTAACCTGGTAACCCCCTCTGGTCTGCCAACCTTACGAAATAATCCAGATCATTTAACTGGTGCCCGAACGAAAACTGCCTTTTTCGCCAATCTCTGCGTCAGATCAACCCGTTCTTAGCAAAACTGGGTTGATCTTCCTTGACCTTGACGAAAAATCCTAGTCTTCATTCAGACACTAACTACCAAACCTAAAACGGGATTTCAACTTATTTCCTCAAATAGAGGTCATATGGTTCATCATCCATTGCACCACCTCTTCGATTCCCATCCCCGTGGAATCGAGAATGCACGCGTCAGGGGCGGGCTTCAAAGGAGCCAGGGCGCGATTTTTATCCTGATTATCCCGTTTTTTGAGGCTATCCATCACGGCCGTTTTTGAGCCCCTTGTTAACATGGCAGGACATTTTTCTTTGGAGGCGGCACATGGACTCCCGAACCTCTTTGACTGTAGAAACGGTGGACGAAAGCATGTCGATCTCCGGACTTCGAATCTCCTCCGACACATCCTCATGGCCCATCAACAACCTGGGAGGGTCCTGATCTGCCACAAACCGCAGCTGTATATTTTCACACAAATGATTCAATTCCACGCGGTTATCCAGGGAAATCCCCCCCCGTTTTGCCGCAAGGGCAATAGCACGGTACATGGCGCCGGTGTCCAGGTAAGCATAGCCCATCCTGGCGGCAAGCAAGCGACTGATGGTGCCCTTGCCGGAGCCCGCAGGGCCGTCGATGGTTATGACATTTACAACGCTCATAAGATTTGCCTTCTTTTCGGTATGTCCTTCCCCAATTTCCAATCCCCCGGGCAGCTTTTCCCCACCGCCTGATTTTTAAAAAAAACGCGGTTGATTTATGGTTCGGTTTTGCGATATAATTTGCTCTCCGGTTTTCGGGGTTTATATCTCAATACAGGGGAAAAGTAAACGGCAAGCGCCATCATCTACAGTTTCGATGTTGGAAGGTGCGGGATCAGGAATATTTTTAATCGATTTTTCCTTGACTTACAGACATTGATCCTCTACTTTTCCATTCGGTTGCAGCAACGGAGTTGCTGTTTCTTTGTGTTTCGGTTTCAGGTGATAATTTAGTGACCCCAAAAGGCTACATAGAACCCCTAGGCGATCTTTTGATCCGGGGCAGAAGGCTAAGTAGGGAGCTGTCTATGCGTAACCCGGGAGGAACAATGAACAAGTCAGAATTGATTGAAGCCTTGGCCAAAGAAAAGGATTTACCCTTGAAGAAGGCTGAGGAAGTGGTTAACACGGTCTTTGGGGATATGGAAACCGCTCTCGTTAACGGAGAGAGGGTGGAAATCCGCGGCTTGGGCAGTTTCAAAGTGAAAAATTATGACGGCTACAAGGGCCGAAACCCCAAAACAGGAGAAATTATCAATGTCAGCCGGAAGACGCTCCCTTTTTTCAAGGTCGGAAAGGAATTGAAAGAAAGAGTCGACATTACATAAGAGTTGAGTACCATTCGGTGAAAACCCTTGGTCGCGCTAGACGGGGAGTTAGCGGTGCCCCTTTACCCGAAATCCGCTTATGCGGGGTTGAAAGTCCTTCTGGAGATTCCCGATTTGAGATGCGTTTTCAACACTTTGGGGTTGGTATGGACCTCACGTAACAGGCACTTATAAACCCCGTCAGATCCGGAAGGAAGCAGCGGTAAGTAAGAAAGTCTGTGTCGTCGAGTGAATCTATGCGGTTTCCCCTGGTGGCGAAGCCATATCGTTCGGGTTTCAAAAAAGGATGCGCGGCCAAGGACATTAAAATCGGAATGCCATGCCGGATTTCCATAATCTGCCAGAGACGCAACACCGCGCTTCATACCTTCAATATCAAGATCTTTCCCAATATCATCAACTGAAACACGGAACCTTCACCCGGCACGGGGGCACCAGCCATTCCCCTTATGATTCACTGAACACCAGCGATGCGGTGGGGGATTCCAGAAAAAACGTAGCGGAAAACCTGATGATCATCAAACAGGCCATGGGCGCCCGTAGAATCCTTTTCACACAGCAAACCCATGGAACGGAGGTCTTAATTGTCGATACGGAGACAACTGAAACATTCGGAGCCTCATGGCGGGCAGATGCCATGATAACGAATGTTTCCGGTGTCGGGCTGATGATCAAACAGGCCGATTGCCAGGCGGTGATTCTCTTTGACCCGGCGAAAAATGTGATTGCCAACGTTCATTGCGGTTGGAGAGGAAACGTTCAAAACATTCTGGAGCGGGTTGTACGCACGATGGCGCATCATTTCGACTGCCGGGCAGAGGATCTTGTTGCCGCCATTGGACCGTCTCTGGGTCCCTGTTGCGCTGAATTCATCACCCACAGAGACATATTCCCGCCCAATTTCGAGGCTTTCAGGGTTTCTGAAAACCATTTCGATCTCTGGCGTTTAAGTTCCCATCAGCTCGCTATGGAAGGGATCAATCCGGAGAACATTACGGTTTCAGAAATTTGCACCCGATGTCATATGGATCGTTTTTTCTCTTACAGGGGAGAGGGCGTAACCGGACGATTCGGGACGGTTGTGATACTCACATAGCAAGAAAGGAACACCGGAAATGCCCACCAAATACATCATCGTGACGGGAGGCGTGCTTTCAGGATTAGGCAAAGGAATTGCGGCTGCTTCAATCGGCCACCTGCTCTCCGCGAAACTCAAAATTGTTCCCATCAAATGTGACGGTTATCTTAATGTTGATCCCGGCACCATGAACCCCTTTGAGCACGGCGAGGTTTTCGTGCTCGACGACGGCGCCGAGGTGGACATGGACTTCGGGCATTATGAGCGTTTCCTGGGGGTTCGCTGCAAGTCCAACTGGAATTTGACCATGGGCAAGGTTTTCAACATGGTCAGAAAAAAGGAAAGGCGCGGTGATTACCTGGGTAAAACCGTTCAATACATTCCCCATGTAACAGACCTGATCAAAGATCACATCGGGCAGGTTGTCAAAGAAGAATCACCGGACCTGGTAATCGTGGAAATCGGTGGAACCGTTGGGGACATTGAAAACGAGCTCTTTCTGGAAGCCATGCGCCAGATGAAAAAAGATGTGGGAAGAAACAATATCGTATTTGTACACCTGACCTATGTACCCATTCCCGCCGGCGTCAATGAACAGAAATCCAAACCCACCCAGCAAAGCGTTAATCTTCTGAAGCAACGCGGTATCTTCCCGGACATCATCATCGGCCGGTCACCTGAATTCCTGACACCCGAAATCAAAACCAAGATATCCAATTTCTGCGACGTCAAGCCCGAGGCGGTCATTACCGGTCTGGATGTGGACGACATCTATGAAATTCCCATTATTTTCGAGCGTGAAGGCCTGCCCGAAAACATTCACAAAAGGCTCAACATATACAGCCCGCCGGATCTCAGAAAATGGAAAAAGCTGGTGGAGAACATCAGAAATCCCGACAAAGAAATCACCGTCGCCATGTGCGGAAAATACACCAAACTCGAAGATTCCTATGCCTCCATTATTGAATCCTTCAACCACTGTTCGGCCCACCTGAGATGCAAGGTTAACCTCAAATGGGTTGAGGCTACCGGACTCAAAGACGCCGCCTGGTTGGATCAAGTTGACGGCCTGGTGGTTCCCGGCGGTTTTGGATCACGGGGCTCCGAAGGGAAAATAGAGGCGATCCGCCTGGCGAGAGAGTCTAACATCCCCTTTCTGGGGCTCTGCCTGGGTCTCCAACTGGCCGTCATTGAGTTTGCAAGGCATGTCTGCGGCCTGGATGGCGCCAATTCCACCGAAATGGACGCTGAAACGCCCCATCCGGTCATCGACATCCTTCCGGAACAGAGAGCGGTAACCGAAAAAGGGGGAACCATGCGTCTCGGCGCCTACCCTGCCCTGCTCACGGAGGGATCGGTGGTACATTCCCTCTATGGCGCCAAAAAAGTCTACGAGCGGCACCGGCATCGCTATGAAGTGAACCCGGACTATCATGAGGTGCTGAAGGAAAAGGGAATGGTGTTTTCCGGTATGAGTCCCGACGGTAAACTGGTGGAATTTATTGAATTGCCGGAGTTGAAGTTTTTCTGTGCCACTCAAGCACACCCGGAGCTCAAATCAAGGATGGAGTTCCCGTCCCCCCTCTTCCTTGGATTTGTAAAAGCTTGTATGGGTTGATCAGGCCTTGATCATCGTTTCGGCCATATTGCGCTTATCAAAGCATTTTGTTGAAGATATCTTTCATTTCCTGTTATGCTGTCATGCTGCGGGGAAATCAGTTCATGAGGGCGGGAGCGTTGATTTCAAGGCTGGAATATGTATTCTTTCATTGCGTACGTTTTGATTTCTGTGTTGAGGGTAATGCTGAACTTTGCACGT
>JAFCZI010000246.1 GCA_019314425.1 Deltaproteobacteria bacterium
TGTCCCATATTAATTATAGAAATTTACATCCAAAGAACCGCATTCAATATTTTGAAAAAGAATTACCCAAAACCTTGGAAAACGCTGACCATTTTATTGCAGATTCGCAATTTACCAAAGATGAGATGGTCAATATCCTGGGTGTTGAGCGTGAACGTATCGCTGTTATCCCCATAGGAATTACAAAACAATTTAAACCGCGTGACCGTAATGATCTATTGCCTATATTAAATAAATATTATTTAATGAATAAAGATTATATTTTGTTAGTTGGTTCAATTGAACCTAGGAAAAATATCAAAAACTTCCTTGAAGCCTATAGCCAAATGCCGGAATCCCTGAAAAAGCATTTCATGGTCCTTCATGTTGGTCCATCTGGTTGGTTAAATGCTGAAATTCACAACAAAATTAACCAGCTTGAAAGTAAAGGTCAATTTAGAGCTTTGGGGTATTTGCCTGAAAATGAACTGGTTTCCATTTACGCCGGGGCTTACGCTTTTGCATTTCCTTCAATTTACGAAGGATTTGGTTTACCGCCATTGGAAGCGATGGCATCGGGAGTACCCGTATTGGCTTCAAACATTTCTTCAATCCCTGAGGTTGTCGGAGATTGCGGCGTTCTCACATCCCCTTTTGATGTGGGCAAAATGAGCCTGGATCTGGAACGGATATTAACGGATAATCCATTGCGCACCCTGTTGAAGAGAAAAGGACCCAAGCGAGCTGAAAAATTTAGTTGGGGTAATTGCGTTAACAAAACGTTGGAAGTTTATAAGCAAGTGATTGGTTTATGATCTGTATCTTTGAACCTACGAGCGGATAAAATAAGTGAGTGCACGAATTAAAATTCTGGTCAATGCTTTCCCCATGGTCAATGTCAATACGGGCATTGGGAGGTATTTGCGTTGTTTGTACCAGGCGTTGGAAGAACATTATGGCGACCGGCTGGAAATCGGATATTTTGATGGGAAAAGGGTTTTGGCGACCATGCCTTCGGGACCCGGGAACCTCACCCAATGGTCCGGACTGGTTTCCCTTTTCTGGCGGCTTCCGGCTTATCCCGCCTTGCTGATTCGATTGTTGTTTCACTTCAACCAGGAGCGACATTTTCGAAAGGTTGCAGGTGCTTTTGATCTCTACCATGAGGCCGCCTTTTTCCCTTTTTTATCGCCGGCCCACGTCGCAACCGTGTTTACGCTGGCCGACCTGTCCCTTATCCGTTTTCCTGAATATCATCCTCGGGAGCGGGTGCTTTACTCACGATTGTTCTTTCGCCGAAGATGCAGAAGCGTGAATCGGTTTTTGACCATTTCGGCTTTTATTCAAAATGAAATGGCCGTCTATCTGGGTATTCGCCGTCAGAATACAACCGTGACTTATCTGGGGTATGATCCGTCGGTTTTATATCCTCGTTCGGCGGTGGAAATCAAAGATTGCTTGAACCGCCACGGATTGCCCCATCGCTATTTTCTGTTTGTGGGCAGCGGGGATCCTCGAAAGAATATGGCTGTTATTCCGAAGGCCATTGCGCGGTCAGGGCTGAACATCCCCCTGGTGGCGGCGGGATGGTCGGGATGGGTGGAAAAAGCCTCATGGGAAAAGATTCGGGTTTTGGGGTATGTGGGCGATGATGATTTGGCCCGACTCTATTCCGGTGCTGTGGCGTTGATTTTCCCCAGCCGCTACGAGGGGTTTGGACTGCCCGTGCTTGAAGCCATGGCCTGTGGATGCCCGGTGGTTACCACCCGGGAGGCCAGTATGCCCGAAGTGGCGGGAGACGCCGCTCTTTACATGAAGAACCCGGATGATGTTGAGGGTCTTGCGGCGATGTTGAAAGAACTGAGTGCCCATCCGGAAAGCCGGCGGCAATGGGCGGGAAAGGGTTTGGCGCAGGCCCGTCGGTTTTCGTGGCGGAACACGGCTGAATCCACCTTCAGGGCCTTTGAGCAGGCGTTTCGCGAAAGGAATTCAAGCGAAATCAAAGGCTTCCACCGCGCTTATTGAACGACAAGCATCCCGCATATTGGATGTAGGGAAAGCCAGCCGAATTTACACCTGGGGGGGGAAGGCTGTAATGTGGGCAAGGAAAGGTCTGTTTTCGGTATGGGGGATGAATCGTTTAATTGGCCTGCGAATATTCTTGCTGATTTGCCGGAATCGTACTTGCGTCGGTTTTACACTGAAACAAAAATAAGACATATCCATGATACACCACACAGTATTTCCTATCAGTTATTCGTGAGCGGAGGGATTGTCGGGCTTTGTCTTTAGGAGACAGTATTCTGTTGGAAAGACGGTGAATGGGGAAACACACGCGTTTTCGTTTGAGGTGTCGAGGACGTGGAATCCGAGGAAAATGGGGGTGTCAGTGGATGGTAGGGATTGGGGGGTGGCGGTGAGTGAACCGAGGGTGACAGGATTAAGGTGATAAAAGAAAAAAGCATTTGGGGATTGACGGATTGAGGGTCTTGGCATTAAAAGGGGGAGTTTGAGAGAATGGAATGTCGGGGATAGCAAAGATCTGGGGCGGTGGTGGCAATTCCCGGGTCGATACGATAGAGAACAGAACATGGGTCATCAATGTTTAGATGATACTAAGGCGGCAAACCGCAGTTTTAAGTTTTCCAGCCAATGAACTTCTTGTTTTTTGTGACAGAAAACCAGGAAATAAGGTACTAAACGGGCATCGGGGTTATTGTGGCGGCACTCAATGCGGGATTGATTTGGGATTTAACCAAGAGGGATTTTTCAGAACGGTTTGCCGGCTCTGTGCTGGGGTCGTCCTGGGCGTTTATCTGGCCTCTCGTGAATTTGTTTATCTACATCGTGATCTTCGGCAAATTCATGGGGGGCAGGCTGCCCGGAAATTCGGATATATACGCTTACAGCATTTATCTGTCGGTTGGCCTGATCCCGTGGACCGCTTTTTCCAGTTCCATTTCCAGATCGACCACTGTTTTCCTGGATAAAAAAAATATTATATCCAAAATTGATGTCTCCCTCCCTTCGCTATTGGTTTTTATCAATTTGTCGGAGACCATCACGTTTATGATAACAAATATTTTCCTTTTTGCCTTTCTCATCGCAACAGGGTACGAATTCAGCTTGAAATTGCTTCTCTTCCCCTTTATTTTTTACCTCCAACAGATCCTTGCCTTCGGGTTGGGCTTGTTGTCGGCAACGTTAACCGTTTTTCTGAGAGATTTTAAAGAAGTCGTGGGGATTATCCTCCAGCTGTGGTTTTGGTTTACTCCGATTGTCTATGTCATCGATATCCTGCCGGATTTCATGAAGAACATCGTGGTTTTCAGCCCCGCCTTCATTATCACCGAATCGTATCACAGGATATTTGTTTTCCATGCTTATCCTGCCATATCATCCATGGTCATTTTAACTATAATCGCCCATTTTTTTCTAATTGCGTCTTATATGCTGTTTCGTTTTCTTGAAAAAGATGTGAGGGATTTCATATGATTGAAGTACTTTTTCTGCTTTTATGGACCGGACTCTTCTGCGGCGCTGGCTATCTTTCCTGGATTAAGATAGCAAGGCATCTTAAAGTGTATCTCATGATGTTTTATAATTGCGCATATCTCATCGGTGTTTTTCTGCTTTATCCGAGGCTGGGAGAGATGTGGAGGTTTTTTTGAAAATCTTGTTTGACCCTAACGTTGATGCCCTCGTAAAAAGTCACGAATTTAGGGTCTCGGAAAAAAAATAAATGCGCAAGATTGCGCCGTATTTTGGTTCGTATGTAAGGCGCATCCGCCAGTGCATATTTGTGGATATGTGCCGGTGGATGTAACGCAGCAGACGGACCAAAGGACAAGCCAGATGGTGTGTTTATTTTTTGCCGAGGCCCTTATTTACAGATGGCGTTGTAAAAGGTTCCATATACAAGGCGTAGGGGTTTTTCAGGATCGTAGGCATACATTGTAGTATGTTGAGATTCTGAAAAATCACTGCAACGCAGTAGATGGGACTTTTTACGACGCCATCAGGATTAGCCGATGATCAAAGTGGACCGTATTACAAAAGAATTCAAACTCTATCACAATCCTGCGGATCGGCTGAAGGAAATTGTTTTCCGTC
>JAFCZI010000247.1 GCA_019314425.1 Deltaproteobacteria bacterium
CCCTGGGCTAAATAGTACCTGAACGAAAAAGCCGTTCAGGCACGGTTTTAAGTTTTAGGTTTTAAGTTGAAAAGATCATACAATTTCACAGCGTTGTAAACATCAATTCAAAAATTGAAAACTTTATTTCCGTATTTTCGTTCAGACACTAAATAACATCCATCAGCTCTTTAGCCCACGCTAAGGTCTGGCTGGCAACCCGCTCAAGCTGGGTGTGCTTAATACCCAACCTTTTGGTTGCCGATACGGATGGCTCATAGTGAAGACCCTCTACGCCTATTCCGATCCCGATCATAAGGCATAATACATTAGCAACATGAACGATATCTATCATGGGACTTGTCTCAGGCGCGGCGTCCGGGTCGTGGTGCCACCTTACCGCGCTAACGAGTTCCGGCGGAAAGGACCAGCTCTCTAACATCAACGCCCCGATTTCAGCATGATCTGTTCCGAGGACCTCTTGCTCTGCCATCTGAAAAGGGATTCCCCGGGCGACCGCCTTCTGAATCTCCTTGAGTTCCGTTGCCACAAAACCGCCCAAAACAAGCTTTCCAAGGTCGTGCAAAAGAGCCGCCGTAAAGATCTCATCACTTTCGACAAGCTTCAACTCCCTCATCAAACCTTCTGCCGTAACAGAAACCGCGACCGAGTGTTGCCAGAGAACGCCGGCCGGCAAATCGTATCCGGGAATTTCCTGATCCGCTATGGCATTGACACATGCCGCCATAACCAGTTTAGAGACCTTTTTCCACCCCATCAGAACAACGGCATGTCGTACGGAACCGACCGAGGAGGGAACGCCGAAATAGGCGGAATTCGTCAGTTTCAGGAGATTGGCGGTAAGGCTTGGATCCTGTTTTATCAACCATTCCACCTGGTCAGCGGTCGAAGCGGGGTCATCCAGGAGCATTAACACCTTTGCCGCTATTCCTGACATGCTGGGAAACGATTTCATCTTGGATATGATTTTACGTCTTCCGCCTTTTTTCATAGCAACCTCTCCTGCCGTCCGGTTTTTATAATGACCCTTCCCGTAGAAATATCAAAACGGACCGTACGGCTTATGCTGTCGCCAATCTCCTCCGCCTTCAGGAGGACGCCATTCTTCCAGAGCAGTTTTTTTAAGATGGTATAGTTCCTCTCACCGATCTTGAACATCTCATTTTTACCCATGGGGGAACCACATCCCGCAGCCTTAACGATGAGTCGCGCTTTCTCCCCCCCCAGGCTATACACCTCTTTGAAAAGAATCGGGACCCCCTTGTCGACAAACATATAAGGGTTGGATTCTGCCTTCTGGGGGTTAATCTTGGATAAAGGCAACATCGCATGCAACAGCCCCCCTACACGGGCAACGGGATCATAGACCATGAGGCCAAGACAACTGCCCAAAGCATAGGTTATGATTTCATCACCTTTTATACCGACCTTCATGTCGCCTACTTGAACAGTGTGTTTCATTTATTTCGATCCTATCTCAATACTTGTCGTCAACTGCCGGTTGAAATTTTCAAGCTGACAGCCAATCAATCGCCAGCCCCAAACGATCATCTTACGTATGTCGCCGGTTGAACATATTGGAACTTATGCTTAACGCCGGACAGGCCCTCGGAATGCCCCACAAAAAGGTACCCCCCGGGTTCCAGCAGCTCCCAGAAACGGTTCACCAGCTTCTCCTGGGTCAGCCTGTCAAAATATATCATGACGTTGCGGCAAAAAATCACATTAAAGGGTCCTTTCACCGGCCACGATTCCATCAGGTTCAGTTTCGCTATTCTGACCATCCTTCTGACATCATTGCTCACCTGGTAGGCCCGTGAGCCTCCATTTTGAATCTCGACAAAGTATTTCCGCAAAAAACCCGTGGGGAGGTCCTGGAAAGCCCCCTCTTGATAAACAGCTTTACGGGCCTTTCCCAAGATCGTCGGGGATATATCAGTGGCCAGAATCTTGATGTCTTTAGACCGTATGTTCGGTATGTTCTCCAGCAGAAGCATTGCAAGAGAGAAAGGCTCCTCACCCGAGGAACATGCCGCGCTCCAAAACCTCATCCGCTTCTTTGTTAATTTCGGCAAGATCTTCTCACACAAAAAGTCAAAATGCGCCACTTCACGGAAAAAGCTCGTCTTGTTTGTCGTCATCACATCGACCAGAAGACCCAGTTCCTTGCCCCCGTTGTGGCTCTCCAGGTATTTCACGTACTCTTTGAAGCCTTCTATTTTCAGGACTCGCAACCTTTTAGTGAGACGGGCCCTGACCAATGCCTCTTTGCCGCTTTGCAGGTTGATCCCGCATTCCCTGTAGACGATATTACTGATCTTTTTGAACTGCAAATCTGTTAATTCTGATAGCGTAAAATTCATATAATTGTTGTTTTTTCCCCTCCGGCATTCTGCGGTTCGATATTCGCAGGTTCAGCGATCCTGCGGCTCTCTTCTCCCGACCCACCGCCATTCCCGGAATTCGCGATACCCACGACGCCCCCGACATCAAGGATCAAACCCACCTGGCCGTTGGGCATAATAGCGCCGCCGGATATGCCGGGGATATCCCCCATGACATCTCCCAGCGACTTAATAACGATCTGCTGCCGACCGATCAATTCATCAATGACCAGCCCCGCCTGTTTTTTGTTGTCATCTTCAATGACCATTACAAGGGTATGATCCGAATCCTGGCCAGACTTCTCAAGGGAAAAGAGATTGGCCAGGCGAAATAAAGGGAGGAGGGCTCCATGCAAGGAGAGCATCTCCCCCTGATCAAGGACGGTAGAGAGCTGTTCCGGGTCAGGCTTAAGCGATGTAACAATCGAGACGGTCGGAACGATATAGGTTTCGCTGCGCACTCGAATAACCATACCGTCAATAATGGCAAGGGTCAAGGGAAGGCCCATTTTAAAAACGCTCCCCTTTCCCTCTTCTGAATCGATTTCCACCTGCCCCCGTAAGGATTCAATGTTCTTTCTCACCACATCCATCCCCACGCCTCGACCCGACACATCGGTGACGGCCTCAGCAGTGGAGAAACCCGGTTCGAAAATCATCTTGAAAATTTCCCGGTCGCTGAGCGATGCATCGTCACTCACAAGACCCCGTTCTTTGGCCTTGGCAAGGATTACATCGCGGGGAAGCCCTTTCCCATCGTCTTCTATCTCCACTACAACCTTTCCCGCAGCGTGATAGGCGGACAATTTCACCGTCCCGGATATCGGTTTTCCCAGCGCTTTCCGGACCTCGGGCATCTCGATACCGTGATCCACTGAATTCCGAACCATGTGCATAAGAGGATCATTGATAACATCCACCATATTCCGGTCTATCTCGGTATCCTCACCCTCGGTAACAAGGCTTACGTTCTTTCCGACCTTGCGTGACACGTCCCTCACGAGACGGGCCATCTTACTGAAAGTCGCCTTGAGAGGTACCATTCGCATGGACATACTGAGGTCTTGCATTTCCCGGACAATCTTACCGGTCTGTGCGATCTTTCTTAAGAGTTCATGATCATTGGAGCCGGTCACCACTTTGTCCTGCGCAACAATAGAGTGGGAAATTACCAATTCGCCGACCATATCAATGAGCCGATCCAACCGGCTCGTACTCACCCTGATCGATGATTCAACGGTCTTTTTCCCCTTTATTTGTTCCTGTGTTCTAATGGCTTTCGCCACGTCCGTGACCGTAGCTGCCCCTGATTTTACCATCTTCACACCGATCGGCACATCATCCTGACCGGCGGCAACTTCCTCCACCTTTTCTCTTTCGGCCTTTCCTTCGGCCACTAAGATATCCCCGATCCGAGGCACTATATTTGCGGTGGTCGTTTCAATTTCGTCGGATATTCCCGCACCTTCAGGGTCGGCCAATACATCCAACAGGTCATCGTACCCTTCCGGCTTGGAAAGGGGGGCGCCGCCCAAGGCATCCTGAACCAGGTCAATCATCTGCTTGATCATATCAAGGCTACGAAGCGCAAGGTCGGCATATCCGCCGGCATATCGTATCTCCTTGTCCCGGACACGGCTCAGGAGCGATTCCGCGTGATGCGCCATT
>JAFCZI010000034.1 GCA_019314425.1 Deltaproteobacteria bacterium
AGAGGAACCGGTTGACTTTCCGAAAACTCCGACATGCCCTAATTGCGGTGAAGCCTACGTGCTCGATGAAAGCAAAGAAACAGAGATTCTTGAAGTTGAAGTCAAGGCGTATACGCGCAAAATCATACGTTCTTGCATGAAGAAAGGCTGTTCGTGCAAGGGCGTTCCCAATACAATTACAACACCCATGCCTCCCAAGGTTATTCCGAAAAGTCCATATGGGATTTCGATCTGGGAAGCCGTTCTTTTGAATAAATTCCGTTACTGCCAACCCACCAATCGTCTTGTGAATCAGTATGCAAAATTGGGGTTACCCATTTCCCCCGGGAGCATTGCGGGTGGCTATGGGTCAGTCGCTCGGCATCAGTCGTTTTCCAGATCGCACCGGGACGCGGCGCTGATGTCCCCGTGGAACATTTTAAAAACATAGAGAGCCAAAAAATCATTGTTATTTGTGACCGATACAGCGCCTACAAATCACTGGCCAGGCAACTGGACTTCATCCTTCTGGCTTTTTGTTGGGCGCATGTTCGTCGCAATTTGCTGGATGCGGAAAAAAGTATCCGGCTTTGGAAAAGTGGGTAGTATTCTGGGTTGAAAAAATCGGAGAGCTTTACCACATCAATAACCTGCGCCGTAAAGAATTTGATGTATCCTATTCAAATTACCTGGTAGCTTTATCAAAAAAATGCTGAAATCCAAAAAAATCAAGGATGATGTATTTTTGGTGGGACAAACAGAAAGGATGATGCTATGATCAAGACATGAGCCGTCAAGAAATAAAAGAAATCCTTAACAACCTTGATGTTCGCGCATATATTCTCGACAAGGAAGCCTTGTCCCGAACTCTTTCCATCTTGATAAATCTTGTTGAAACATTATTACACGGCTTTTTTCACCGTTCCACGCAAAGATCGTCTCACGATACTTGATTTGTTACTATGCGGCAGGGAAAGAACATACCGTTTTGATCTGAAGGCATTTTGTTTGATGTCGGATTTCAATGTTGCAAAGAAAGTAACCAATCAGCTTTTGACTTTGACCGAAGACAAGGAAACCTCTGAGGCGGAAATGCAATTGTTGCTGGAAAGGGTCTTTAAAAAAGGAAAAGGAAAAAACACAAAAACCAGAATTAAGGAAGCCGCTGCCATAGCCGTCTATCATCGACAAACAAATGTTCCGGTTGTAGACATTTTGTTGGCCGATGATGCCCCCCAATTTAAAAAAATTACTGAGGAACTGGCCCTTTGCTGGATTCATGAGGGACGTCACTACAATCGTTTAGATCCAATCGTTCCCTGTAATATTGATGCTCTCAAGGATTTCAAAACACGTTTCTGGAATTTCTACGGAGGTTTATTGAAGTACAAAAATGATCCAAGTTCTGAAAAGGCGGAAAAGTTATCCATCCAATTCGACGAACTGTTTTCAACCAAGACAATTGAGGTTGTCCGTCCCGATATCCCGGAATTGATGGGGGCATACGGCGCGGCCTTGACGGCCCTCGGTAACCATCTTATCCGACCGGTTGAATCAACCGGCGTTGATGTCGTTGAAGACCCGAATTTAAAAACGGAGGACCTCTGTACAAAGACATTCAGCACGGCTGGGCGGGCGTCGGGAGCCTTTCGGCTACATGGCATACGGAAAGATGAATGAAACTGATTGATATTTATATCGGAAGCAGGTTTTTGAAGTGCTTCCTCATGGTCATGTTAATCCTTGCCGTGCTATTCAGCCTCATTGAATTTCTGTCACAACTGGATGACGTTGGAAAGGGCATGTACAGGCTCGACAATGCCTTGCTCTTTGTTATTTTGACCTTGCCCAAATGCCTGCTTGACCTGCTGCCCATAAGCGCCCTGCTCGGCGGCGTTATCTCCCTGGGACTGCTTGCCGATCACGGGGAACTTCTCGCCATGCAGAATGCCGGGATCTCGGCGCCGCGGGTCTGCGCACCGGTTTTCGCAACCTTGATGCTGGTGATCATGATATCCGTCGTCATGGCCGAAACGATCATACCAAATATGGAACAGATGGCACGCAAATCCCGTTCCCGAGCGCTCTATGGTGCAGACGTCAATGTAACCCGGAATGGATTCTGGGCACGCCGGCAAAATGCGTATATCCATGTCAATAGGATGCTCAGTGAAGGGGTTGCGGCTGGGGTGGATATTTTCGAATTCGATCAGCAGGGCGGTTTAAAGACCTTCACCCATGCCTTGAGCGCCAGGATACTGAGCAATCAGCAGTGGTTACTGAAGGGTGTCACCCAAAAAGTTTTTAAAGACCGGGAAATCGCCATTACGGATGCGACCTCATGGACCCTGGAATCGTTTTTAAGCCCGGATCAGGTCGCCGTCCTGGAACTTCCCCCTTACAGCCTGTCCACCCCTGATTTGATCGGCTGCGTAAAGGCCTTAGAGAACGGCGGGCAGGATGTGGACCCATATCGGCTGGCCCTTTGGCGAAAACTCGGCGGGCCGTTGACCACCGGAGCGATGGTCTTTTTTTCACTCAGTTTTGTATTCGGATCAAACCGAAAGGTTGGTGTGAGCCGTCGTATAACCATGGCTTCTTTGATCGGATTGGTGCTATACTTCGCCGATCAACTGATCATGCATACGGGATTACTGCTCAATCTGAACCCTCTCATTACAGCCATGATTCCGGTAGCCTTCATATCCGGCCTTGCCGTTTGGCGTTTGCGTCTGCTTTTCTAGGCCTGTGTCAGCCGGTCCGTACTCCGTGGTTGCCTAAAATGCAGCCCGGAGCGTCCAATGGTCCCGTGGCCGGTGGTACTGTTCCTTTTCAGGGATAAAGCAATGGGCATGGGGGGAATAGACACGTTGGCCCATGTGAACATTCCAGGCATCTTCCGAGGCCGTGAGGGTAAAGACGTGGTAACGGGCACGGCGTTGATGGTCAGGGCTTGATGAGGAGGCCGAGGGCACCCCTGCCACCGGGGTCCGGCCCGAGCGGGTGTTGAGGGTGTGGCGCACAACCCTGTGGGCATGACCGTGCAGAATCAGCTCGGTTCCGCAACGTGCGACCACGTTGCGCAAGGCATGCGCATCCGTCAGGCGCCTGCGCCGGCTCACAATGCCGAACAGGGGCGGGTGATGGATTGCCACGATGCGGAAGAGGCCCCGTGCCCCGGTCTGTTTCAGGGTAGCCGCAAGCCTTTTTAACTGGGGCCCGCCCACGGCGCCGATGGCCAGGTGCGGCGCGCTCGGATGAGCGGAGCACAGCCCGATGAGGGCGACCCGGCCGCGCACCCGCAGGGTTGGAAACAGGTCATCAAAACCCCGTACCCGGGCGCCGCCCCGGCAAGGGGGGTCGGACCTCATGTAATCCAACCAGCAGGCGAAGGTCCGGTCCCAGTCTGAGCGCACATAGGCGTCATGGTTGCCCGGAACAACGGTAACTTGGGATGGCGTACCGAGTGATTGCAACCACGTCCGGGCCTTCTTGAATTCAGCCGGCAGGCCCAGATGGGTCAGGTCGCCGGTAATGACGATATGATCCGGTCTTGTGTCGCTAAGGTCCTCTTTGAGGATGGGAAGGATTTCCTCCCTGTGCCCCGTGTTTCGGAAAAGTCGCCATTTGAGATAACCAAGGAGGCGTTTATTTAAAAGATCACGTTTGTTAACCGGGCCTGCCCATGCCATGTGCGGGTCGGAAAGATGGGCCAGAACGAATCTTTTTTCTTCGACGGGGTTACTATGAGTCCGGTTGTTGTCACCGGGAGGTCGTTTATTATCGGAGGGGATGATCACCATGGGGCATGGTATACAGCATCAGGCCCTTTTTTGTAAAGCGTTTTCATGGTTGAAGCGCCTCCCCCCTTCGACATTCGATATTCAAAACATAATGGTGGGCGAAGTTGGAACCAAGCCCGGAAAGTAGTTGCGATGACCCTCTATACATACATCCATGGCGAATCCATGGAAAGGATCTGGGGCCTTACCTCAGGGCAGCGCATTGAACGTGTGTTAAAGACCTTTATGGAAAGTACCCGCGTCGATGATTTGAGCGTTCTTAAACGCAATGATTCGGTCTTGATTTTTCACGGCGGGCGCCTGTTTGACGACCGCCTGATCCAGTATCTGGCAGAAACCCCGAACATGATCCTTCAGCTTGAAGAGGACGGGAAAAAGGTTGCGGTTGCCGCCCATGTGAGCGCCGGGCTCGCCCATCAAGCGCTGGAGATGATTGAAGAGACTTCAGGGTCTGAATCTTTGGTCGGGGTGAAAACCAGGACCCTGGAAACCTTGCCCATCGCTTTTCAGCAAGGCCTGCGCAAGTCCGCTCCCCCCTTTGCGTTGCCCATTTCAGCTAAAAAAGCCGGGGACCTGGAGCAGCGACTTTACGACTGGTCCTATAAGGGCGTTACCGATCTGGTCACAAAGTGGGTCTGGCCGTTACCGGCCCGGTGGGTGGTCGGGCAATGCGTCCGCTTTGGGATCCATCCCAACCATGTCACCTTCATCGGTTTGGTGTTGGTCATACTGGCAGGGGTGTTGTTCGCCTGCGGCCAATATGGCTGGGGCCTGTTGGCAGGCTGGGTCATGACCCTCCTGGACACCGTGGATGGAAAACTGGCGCGGGTCACGGTGACCTCCAGTCGGTTCGGCCATTATTTTGACCATGTGATTGACCTTGTCCACCCGCCCGTTTGGTATGTGCTGTGGGGCCTTGGCCTGGGGATGTCATATCCGAACGGTGGCGGCTGGTTTTCATTGACCGCTCTTTTATGGTGTATCGTGATCGGCTATGTGCTGGGTCGTTTGACCGAAGGTCTGTTCAGTTGGTGTTTGGGAGGATTCGGGATCTTCTGCTGGCGTCCGGTTGATTCCTATTTCAGGTTGATTACCGGCAGGCGGAATCCCAACTTGATCCTGCTCACGGCCGGCGTCCTTTTGGGGCGTCCCGATCTCGGCCTTGCGACCGTGGCTTTCTGGACGGTGGGGACCAGCCTTTTTCTGTTGGCACGCCTGGGTATGGCTGGATGGGTTCGCATGACCCGGGGCCCTTTGCGGTCCTGGTTCATGGACCTTGATGAGGGCACGCACGCGGGATCCCTTGCGGTTCGGATTTTTACAAAACGCGAATGTCTGCTGTGATGGATAGCCCATGAAAAATTTCATCATTGAGGACAACCGCCCACACACTGAGGCTGCGGGCTGTACCATAAGGCCTACCGCCTCTATGGGGCCCGGGATCGGCGTGATCAGCAATCCTTCAAGTGGTGGAAACCGGAAAGGGCTGCAATCGGTGGAGAGGATGCTGGCAGGCTGCCATCGGGTGGTCCATCGCCGGGCCGTTGATCCCGAACAGGTGAACGCGGCGGTTTGGGATTTTGCCCGCCATGAGGTGGATCTTGTGGTGGTAAATGGGGGTGATGGGACGATTCATGCGGTCCTGACGGCCCTCTTTACCATCCAGTGGCCGGATCAGGCGCCGTTTCTGGCGCTGCTGCGGGCAGGGACGGCCAGCATGATTGCCAGGGATGTGGGGTTGCCGGGGTCGCGGTTGCAGGGCCTGTCGCGTCTTCTGGGTTGGGCGTACGCCGGGCGTGGCGCCGCGTCTCTTATGAAACGGCCGGTATTGCGTTTGGAATGGGAGAAAGGCGTTCAGCCCATGTACGGCATGTTCTTTGGGGCCGGCGGGATCTATGAGGGCATACAATTCTGTCTGAATCGGGTTCACACAAAGGGCGTGGGAGGGGAACTGGCCGCCGGTCTGACCCTGGCGCGGTTTTTGCTGGCTGCGGCAAGGGGCGACAGGCGGACCGTCCCCCGGACCTCCATTGGTGTGGGCCTGGAAGGGATGGGGATGGTGCCTATGGATGTCCTGGTCATCCTTGTCACCACCCTCAGACGTCTGTTTCTCGGAATGCGGCCTTACTGGGGGACCGAAGAAGGCCCCCTGCATTTTACGGCAATTCGCTCCGATCCGGCGTATCTCTTGCGGGCCGCCCCCTCACTCTTTCGAGGTCGGAGGAGCCGATGGGCAGGCCCCCGGCACGGGTACTTAAGCCACAACCTTCGTGAGCTTCGACTTCACATTCAAAGCGGTTTTACTCTGGACGGTCAATTGTACCGGAGCGATCCCCGGCTTGGAGATCTGTGGCTCGGAAGTGGCGGGGAGGCGGGATTTTTGAGATTATGAGCACGCCATTGCCGGAACCGCTCATCAGGATGATTCAACGGGAATCCGCCAAAGGTGGCCCAGCAGGGTTGGATCTGTTGGTAGAGACCCTCCTGGGACGATACGGGGAAACGGTCCGGGCGATCCTGTTCTATGGGTCATGCATGCGGTCCGGACAAGAGACGGAGGGGATCATTGACCTGTACGTGTTGGTAGATACCTACCTGTCGGCCCATGGAAATGCCGTTCTTGCCCTGTTGAATCGGTTGCTGCCGCCCAATGTGTTCTACATGGAAGTGCCACACGCCGGAGGCGTTTTGCGTGCCAAGTACGCGGTGCTCACCCTGGCCGATTTTCAGCGCGGTACTTCAACGGCGTGGTTTCATTCCTACCTGTGGGCCCGGTTTGCACAGCCCGTACGCCTGCTCTACGCACGATCGGAAAAGATCGCGCAGCAAATCCATGCCGCACTGGCCCGGGCCGTGGTGACCTTTCTCAGCCGGGCGCTTCCCCGGATTCCCCCCCGGTTCAGCGCCCGGGAGTTGTGGTGCAAGGGGCTTTTTCTCAGTTACCGGTCGGAACTGAGGGCGGAAACAAAGGACCGACCGATCCTATTGGTGGAAGGGGCCCTGACATATTATGACAGGATTAGCCGAAGCGCCATGGCGGCGGTTCCCTTTGAGGTGGAGGAGATCCATGGGACCGATCCCGTCAGCTACCGGTCGAATATTTCGGGATTGAGGCGTTTTCTCAATCGTCTGGCATGGGAGACCCGCCGGGTGCAGGGTAAGGGTCTGTCAATACTGCGGCTTGTCAAGGGTTTTTTCACATTCAAGGGGGGGCTGGGTTACATCCTGTGGAAGATCGAGCGCCACTCCGGGGTGGGGATTCCGGATGATTCCGTACTGAGAAAACATCCCCTGATCGGGGTCTTTGTGATACTTTGGCGGCTTTACCGCTGCGGGGGATTCAGATAGGCGCCCGGGAGATGCCCGGTCGTGTGGGTGGCCCAGGCTTTTCCCGGCCGGGCAGATGAAAAGATCACGCAGGCGGAAGAAGGCATTTGTCCTCTTTGGGTACGGTTTGCAGAAATACCCCGTGCCGATTCATTTCCTCAAGCCGGCAACTCCAGACCAGTTTGCCCTGATGAACGGTAATATCCGGGCAGCCGTCGCACATGTCCTGCCGTCCGTCCGACTCAAAGTTCACGGGCTGGATAATCATAAGGCTTTGGAGGTGGGCCAGCTTAAAGAGGGTTGCGGGCCTGGAGCGGACCTGTTTGAGCACATTGACCAGGGCTCCCCTCATTTTTTTGTCCATAAGTCCCCCCGCAAGGGATGCCAACTTGCCGCAGGCCACACTTTTGGGCCCGGCATAGGAAAGATATGTTCCCGTAAACAGGTGGCTGAAGGTTTGGACCAACTCCATGAACCTGGGGGACATGTACCCCATGACCTCCCCGTTGAAAATGATGCGGTTGGCCAGAAGCCATTTCAGAGATTCGGGCCTTGCGGTTCCATTCAGATAGGCCGCAGGTTCATACAAAGGGTCCCCTTTTCGGATCATCTCCACGGCATCTTTTGCCATCAACGTCTTTGTGCCGCCCCACTCGGCTTCATGATACAATGCTCCCGGATCAATTTTCCTGCCGCCGGCGTAGAAATCAAATTCCCCCGTCAGGTTGGGGGAGCGGTAGAGGATAAAGACCATGGTGTGGACGATATTGGCGTGTTCTTGCGCCCAGCGGACCATGTGGGGGATCTCGGAAAGGGTTTTCCCGGAGATCGTGGCGTTAAAGGAGCAGGCAATGCCGCCGACTTCAGCCAGCATGCCCGCATAATGATGCCGTACCTCATTGAGCTCCGTTTCGGTGGCGGCAGTCACATCGGGCCGGGTCTGGCTGGTATCGATGTGGAAGGTGAATCCGAAGACCCCCGCGTTCTTTAACGCTGCCAGCATGGATTTTGTGAGCGCGACGCCATTGGTGTTGACGATAGGCTTCCACCCCATCTCCTTGACCATCTTGACCAGTTCCACGATATGGGGATAAACGAGAGGATCGCCACCGGCAATGCTCATGCAGTCGCTTTTTCTGGATTTCCGGAAGACCTCCAGATCGGAGCGGACCTCTTCCAGCGACTTATGACCGAGTCCGTTCGGGTCCCTGTAACACCCCTTGCACCTGAGATTGCACAGGGTGGTCGGCTCCAGCCAGGAAATGCCGTTGTCGGTGTAATTCCAGGGAAGACGGTAGTATTCCAGATGGTTCAATTCGGCGGACATATTTGATAGAATCCCCCTTTGAAGGATATGAGATGGGTTAGAGTATAAGGAATGGATCTTGGGCGTCAAGGGAAAAGGAACATCTGAAGGCATGCGTTTTCCCATAACCGGGTTTCGATAGCGCCTCTTCTTATCTATTTATCTATTGACTCCGGTCTATATCCTTATGTATAGTCGTCGTAATATATTGTTAAGACACGTGTCATGTGGATTACTCCGCAAAAACAGGTCAAAAGCAACGCCATGAATTTTCAAAATCAAACCGCCGTGGTTCAAGACCGGGTATCCGGCGGACCGGTTGAAATCGTGAAGGTCGAGGACCGCCGGAGGCGGGATGCCTTTATTCGCTTGCCAAACGCGTTGTATCAGGACGACCCGGTGTGGGCGCCGCCGCTTTTGTTTGAACGACGAATGCATCTTTCCCCCAAAAATCCTTATTTTCAGCATGCCGCCTGTTGTCTCTGGCTGGCCTGCCGGGACGGCAGGCCCGTGGGACGGATCAGCGCCCAGATTGATCGGCTTCACCTTGAACGTTATCAAGACGACACCGGTTTTTGGGGAATGCTGGAGGCCGAGGATGACATGGAAACCTTTCAGGCGCTGCTGAGCGCCGCAGAAGGCTGGTTGCGTGCCCGGGGCATGAAAAGGGCGCTGGGACCGTTTAATCTGTCCATCAACCAGGAATGCGGCATGCTCATTGCGGGGTTTGACACGCCTCCCTCCGTGATGATGGGGCATGCCCGCCTTTACTACAGCCGGCGCGTGGCACAATGCGGATATCAAAAAGCGAAAGATCTGCTGGCCTATGTCATAGATGTGCCCTTTGAATTTTCGAAGGCCATGCGAACCGTCATCCATCGGACCAAAGGCCGTATTCAAACCAGAGCGCTTCGAAAAAGACGGTTTCGGGAAGACTTGTATACCATTTACGATATTTTCAATGACGCCTGGTCCAACAATTGGGGATTCGTCCCGTTTACCCGGGAGGAATTTGAGCATCTCGGCAAGGGTCTGAAACTGCTTGTCAATGAAAATTTTATCCGGATCGCCGAGGTGGATGGGGTCCCTGCGGCATTCATGGTGGTGTTCCCAAACCTGAATGAGGCTATCCGTGCGTGTAAGGGACGGGTATGGCCTTTTGGTTGGTTCAAACTGTTGTGGCGTATGAAGGTAACGCATCCGGAAACCGCGCGAATCCCGCTCATGGGAATTCGCCGCCGCTATCACGATAGTCTGCTGGGTGCGGGGCTCGCGTATCGCGTGATCGGCGACCTGCTGGAACCGGTCGTCGGTCACGGCGTCAAAAACATTGAGCTTTCCTGGATACTGGAAGACAACACCGGCATGCGGAAAATCATTGAGGACATCCATGGCAGAGCATACAAAACGTACCGTATTTACAGCAAGCATTTGTGATATGACGGATTTATGAATACTCCCTTGTCGCGTTTTACGGCCATTGTGCTGGCAGCGGACCGGGAACCGGTCAATGGGGTCACCGAAGCAGCGGGCGTTCGCTGTAAATCTCTGGCCCCGATTGGTGGTACTCCCATGGTCTTCAGGGTTCTGGAAGCCTTGCACGCCTCCCGCCACGTGGGGGAGCGGATACTGTGTGGTCCGCCCGGGACCGTTATGGCACGGGAACCTGAACTCAGGGCCCGTGTTGCCGCCGGCGGGGTTCGGTGGTTTGAAAATCAGGCCACGCCGAGTGCAAGCGCCCACCAGGTCATGCAGCTGCTTCCGGAACAAACGCTCGTGCTTTTAACGACGAGCGATCATGCACTGTTGAGCCCCCGGATCGTTGATCACTTCTGTTTCCAGGCTCTGGCCTCGGCATGCGATGTGGTTGCTGCGGTTGCCCGGCATGAAACCGTGACCACGGCCTACCCGGAAACGCGCAGAACCGCCTATCGTTTCAAGGATGGGGCCTACTGCTCATGCAATCTTTTTGCCTTTTTGACACCTCAGGCGCGTGCCGCAGCATTGTTCTGGCGCCAGGTGGAACACCAGCGCAAAAGCCCCTTGCGCGTCATCCATGCATTCGGCTGGATTGCGGTGATGCAATATGTGTCGGGCCGCCTGACGCTCGCCGGGGCTTTGGATCGCGTATCGGACCGTCTGGGCTTTAAGGCGGGTGTTGTTGTCATGCCGTTTCCGGAAGCTGCCATTGACGTGGATTCGGTCAGCGATTGGGAGGTCGTCAAGCGAATTGCCGGTGAAAAAGAACATTGACCCATTTCCTTTTGGTGTAATCAATGAGGCGCCGGACATTGATCCAGTCGCGCATCACTCAGTTCAAGGACCATATCCCCACATATGGCATTTTCCCCTCTGACCCTGATGGGCAGGCGTCTTGAAGCATCCAGGTAAATGCGAATGTCTTTTTGAAGGCCAAAAAATGAAAATGTCTCGGGTTCCCCATTTTCAGGCCCTAAGACCTCCGTATCAATGGAAAAAACAAGTGGCGTCATGGTGGTGTTTATCTCGGTCACGCCCGATGAAGAATGAAGCTTGAAGGAGACTGCCATGGGAAGAGATTTTTCCTGACGGCAGATCAGCCGGTGTAGCTGTTTTTTGCCAAAGACGTACATTTCAAGGGGGGATTTCAGCCTGCCCGGTTCAAGGGCCGAGAGCACATAGAGCAGAAGCGTTGGATCGGATATAGCCTCGGAATGGACGGTGTTTTCAGGATAGGGGTAAAAGGATTCAGTGGTTCGGGTCCACTTTGCCGGGGCCTGTTTCCTTTCATCGGGGCCGGCAGGTCGAATCTTTTGTCTGCGTACGCCATTATCCGTCCAACAGTAGATCTTGACCCAAGGGTCGTTTTTTTTTCGCCAACGCATACGCCGGTACGCTCGACCGTCTTCTGCGTTAAACCAGACCTTTTCCGAGTATTGTACATTCAAAAAGGCCAATCCCCGCGCCGTCATATCCGTAGCCAGGAGCGTTATCTCATTACCCGCTTTGGAGCATCCTGTAAGGCCCGCCCCCATCTTTGTCAAAGGCGCGTCACACATCGGCGTCGGAGATTGCGTGTGGATGCGTACCGTCAATTTTGACAGAAGTTTTGAATGGTTAAATGTCAGGACCGTCCAGCGGACGCCCTTTTGGGATGCGACTGATCCGTGGTTCACGGCTCCCGCCATCGCCGTTTGGCTCATGCCGATCAGGCATGAAAGCGCGAAAAAAATCCTCGCGTATGTATTCAAAAAGGACACCATATGTTTCCCTCTCCTCCCAAACCTCTCTTGGCGTACACTGCTTCTGCATATACCATCAAACAGTTCGTAAATATTCGGCTTGCCCCTTCATGAATCAATTTTTCAACAAAACTCGAAATTTCTTAACAACAGACCTCGTTACGAGGGGTGGCTTTGCCCCCCGATTTTTGGACATTTCTCTATTTGAGGGGCGAATTTCCGACTTCAAGCTGGCGTAATTTTCCAGCAGGGGTGACGACCCTTAGCTGACTTAGCTTCCGACAAAACTGTTTCTGGGCTGCAAGACGACTGGGCTGTTGGAGGGGCTCAAGACGTACAGTGACTTTCT